>JANOOS010000053.1:0-2203 GCA_031421455.1 Nitrospira sp. | reverse complement strand
GACAAGATGAGTGACGGAACAACAGGCACGATTCGCGCCGGGGGGATGGCCTTCTGGGCCGTCGGGGCTATTCTGCTCCTGGTCATGCCCCTCCTGAATATCTTGCCGCCGGAAGATTCCTGGTTTCACCTCTCCGATTTCAGCCTGAATCGGTTCGGAAAATTTCTCGCCTTTGGGATTCTGGCTCTCGGGCTCGATCTCATCTGGGGCTACACCGGCATCCTGAGCTTGGGGCAAGGGGTATTTTTCGGATTAGGCGCCTACTGCATGGGTATGCACATGATGCTCACGATCGGAAAAGAGAGCGTCTATGGCAGCGATCTGCCGGACTTCATGGTGTGGAATCAGGTGAAAGAGCTGCCGATTTTCTGGAAGCCGTTCTACAGCTTTCCGGTTGCGGTCATTGGAGCGATGCTGGTGCCGATGGCGTTTGCGCTCGTATTCGGATTTTTCGCCTTCCGCAGCCGCATCAAAGGCGTCTATTTCGCGATCATTACACAGGCGCTGGCACTCGTCGCCTGGCTGGTCTTTAACCGGAACGATACGAATCTCGGCGGCACGAACGGATTGACCGATTTCAAACAGGTGATCGGGTATCGGCTCTCCGAGCCCGGCACGCAGCGGGTGTTGTATATCATCACCGTGCTCTGTCTCGGTGCGTCCTATCTCTTCTGCCAGTGGATCATTCGCTCGCGGGCCGGCCGGGTGCTGGTTGCCGTGCGGGATAGCGAGAAGCGCGTCGTCTTTTCCGGGTATACCCCTGCGAACTATAAGCTATTCGTCTTTGTCGTGGCCGCGGCCCTGGCCGGGTTGGCCGGGATGTTATATGCCCCTCAGGTCGGCATCATTACGCCGGCGCAGATTGGGGTGTTGCCGTCGCTTGAAATGGTTATTTGGGTGGCGGTGGGTGGCCGTGCCAGCCTGGCTGGCGCGGTATTAGGGGCCGTGAGCGTGAATTATGGCCGTAGCGTGCTCACCAATTATTTTCCCGAACTCTGGCCCTTCATCCTTGGCGGGCTCTTCGTGTTGGTCGTGCTGTTGTTCCCCGATGGGTTGATCGGCATGATGCGAAAAGCAAAGAGTCTCCTGAGCCGGCGTAAGCCCGATGGGGGAGAACCGGTTGTGCCTGCTGAGAAAGCTGCTGTGCTGGAGGGGAAGCACTGAGATGGCCGAGCAAAGCTCCTTTCAAAATTCCATCATCTATCTCGAAGGCGTGACCGTCGATTACGATGGCTTCAAGGCGTTGAACAACTTGACCTTCATGGTTGACTACAAGGAACTGCGCGTCGTCATCGGGCCGAACGGGGCAGGGAAGACGACCCTGCTCGACGTGATTTGCGGGAAGACCAAGGCGGCCAGCGGGCGTGTCGTGTTCGGGCAAGATGTCGATCTGAAGGGGAAACACGAAGATGAAATCGTTGCCCTCGGCATCGGGCGAAAGTTCCAGGCGCCATCCATCTATGGATTTCTGACCGTCTGGGAAAACCTCGACTTGTCGTTGAAGCGGAGCAGCAAGGGTGTCTTTGCAACCCTCTTTGGAAAATCGACGGCGGGGGAACGAACAAGGATCGAGGAGAATCTTGAAACGATCGGTCTGAAAGATTATGCGCATACCAGGGCCGGGTCGCTGTCGCACGGTCAGAAGCAATGGCTCGAAATCGGCATGGTGATTTTGCAAGACCCTTCCTTGCTCCTCGTCGACGAGCCGGTTGCCGGGATGACTGACGAAGAAACGGAACAGACAGGGCAATTACTTCAATCGTTGGCGGAAAAACAGGCGATCGTCGTCATTGAACACGACATGGAGTTTGTCCGGCAGATCGCCCGTATCGTGACGGTCTTGCACGAGGGCGCCGTCATTTGCGAAGGCACCGTCGAGAAGGTGCAGGCAGACGAGCGGGTCAGAGAAATTTATCTTGGCAGGCAGAAAGTGGCTCATTAGCAGAATGTTGAAACGTGCCCCCAGCGTCGTTCTCGGCTCGACAAGATCCTCAACGTACCCCAGAGGGTACGCCTCCGGTCTTCTCTCGCCTGCGGCCTTGCTGGAAGCCCGTTTGAACATTCTGCAAAGTCAACGGAAGCTACGCTATGCTGCAGCTTGACAAGATCAACGCCTACTACGGTGAAAGCCATATTCTTCGGGATGTGTCCTTTACCATCGACTCTGGTGAGGTCGTGTGCCTCATGGGCCGGAACGGTGTCG
>JANOOS010000052.1:0-3671 GCA_031421455.1 Nitrospira sp. | reverse complement strand
GGATATCCAATACAGAGGCGCATCAGAAACCGGTCGAGTTGGGATTCCGGAAGGGGAAACGTCCCATGATATTCAGCGGGATTCTGCGTGGCAATAACCATAAAGGGCTGCTCAAGCGGATGCGTCTGATTGTCGACGGAAATCTGCGCCTCGCTCATTGCCTCCAGGAGACTGCTCTGCGTCTTCGGTGTAGTGCGATTGATCTCGTCCGCTAACACGACGTTGGCGAAAATCGGGCCAGGGATGAACTCAAATCCTTGTTTTTGCCGGTTAAACATGGAGACGCCGACGATGTCGGAAGGCAAAAGGTCGCTGGTGAATTGAATACGCTTGAACGAGCAATCCAGCGATCGGGCCAAGCTATGTGCCAGTGTGGTTTTGCCAACACCGGGCACATCTTCAAGCAGAAGATGACCGCGGGCCAGAAGGCAGACCACCGCCATTTCGATCACGTGAGTTTTCCCCTTGATGACCAGCGCAATATTGTCCTGGATCGACCGGATGGTGTGCGATGAATTCATGTTGGGATTAGTGGACCTGGTGGTTCAGGCATGGATGGTGATCTAACACGTTCGAAGTCTAACAAAGGGTCTCTCGATGGTCAATTTTCACACGAGTTCTTGCATCGACCAGTCTAGAGATGGCGATTCGCAGGGCTTTGCGCCGGCTTGGCCGCCCCCATTCAGTTTTATCAGGCTATGGAAAGACGATATTCTGCACACGAGAACTTCGATGTCTGCTCGCGTGGGATAAGCCCGGTCTGTCTGGTCTATCTGGTTTGGTTTGTTTTGTTTATCTGGTTGATTTGGTTCATCTGGCTAGTTTCGTTCAACCAAAAAACCAGACAAACCAGATAGACCAAATGAACAAGACAGGCTGGCGGGCTTTTTCAGCATCCTGCTATTCCGGCACGAGGATCAGCATCCAAGGAGGGCTTTCTTCGACCATGTCAGAAAACCGTCTAGCGGTACTACTGGCGGGGATTCCTGGAAAAACGGCTCCTCGGCGAATCTGAATGGAACGGAAACGATAGGAGGGGGCCTGCGTCGGGAGCAAGGGGAGGACTCGCGGTATTTCTCTGCGTAACGGGCCGCAGTCCGACAAATGAAGGGTCTCGCCGATCTCAAGGCGCGAGAGCCGCTCGAAAATCTCGCCGAATACCACCGGAAGATTGTCCGATGTAAATGGCTGATTATTCGGTCGATAGCGGACGTCGTCGAGGAGTTGTGCCAGCGTTTCCCAGAAAACCTGGGTGTCGACGGCTCCGAGAACACAGAGGAGGCCCCGGCGCGCCAGGAGATCAAGCAGAGCAAGGGGGCCTCGAATTTCGAACTTCCATGGCGGAAAGAGGAGCGCGCGGTCTCCATGCTGGACTTCTAAGGCCGGTTCCCCGGAAAAGTGGGTATGCCGGAACGTGCCTTTAGTTCGATGGAGCTCTTGAGTGATGATCTGATCGGACAATCTGGTCGGTTCATAGGCAAACGTGGGTGTCGCAGGAGCCCAGCATGTCGCGATCGTGTAACGGGGTGCAAGCTTCCCGGTCTGATCGAGGCTGCCCAGGTCGTACATGTCCTGATTCCCGTAGAATTGAAACGAGAGCCCGGTCCGAGACCGTAATCCGTTGAGTCGTTCCCGTTCCGGATGGAGCGGGCCGCCCAACTGTGAGCCTGGCTGAAGCCGATCAAGCGTATGAAGAATTAACTCGCGCTGCCGCTGATGAAGGGGAACCACATATTGCTCGACTAGTTCCGTGGCAAACGATAGGTCGCCGGCTCCCAGGTCGAGCAAGGAAGCCACGTCCGCTTCGAGTAGCAGGTCAAAGGGATTGGAGAAGGAATGGGCGAATGTCTCAACCCCTTCGCTCTGAAGGGAGGCCACTGGCCACTGCAGCACCGGGCCATCAATGACACCGAACCATACACAGAGGGCCCGCACGGCTTTTGTCGGGGGAAGCCCTGTCAGTTCTTTGAGCCTGGGGCCTGGTAGATTTTGAATACTGGCGGCTTCTGAGTTTCCCAAGGCCACAGTAATCGCATCACGGATGATGTCGGGAAGATCGACGCGATGGGCTTCTTCGATCAACCGTTTCAATGTTGCTGTGAGCTGCTTGGCCTCAACGAGTTTGCGTGAGGCCTCCCACTCCTTCTCGCGTTCCTGCAAGAGTTGGGTGACCTGTGAGCGAAAGTCTGCAAGAACCTGTGCGGTAGAATTCATGAGTTGGTTGGTGTAGGGCGCACAGACCGTAGAGGCGCAATGACATCAATCAATTGTGACTGTGTGGCAGCATAGCGACCTAGTCCACGGGCGTCAAGGTTTCCGTCTTGCCCATCCCGAGAGACCTGTGTTAGGTAGAGGCTATGTACAAGACACCGGCGCCGCTCGCGATGAGAGCGATCTTTGTGACATTCAAGGCACTGTTGGCCGTCGGGGTACTGTGGTTTACCGCGGCCTGCGCGAGCGGAGGCGGCGCCGGATCCTCTGCTGTCATACAGGACGGGCAACATGCGCCGTTCAAGGAATGGCAGATTATTGATACGGCGACAGGGCAGCCGGTTTCTCTCAAACAATGGGCCGCGTTGTTGCTCCAGCAGGACATCATTTATCTTGGCGAAGAGCATCACAATCGGTTTCATATCGATGCGGCAATGACAGTGCTACGGGGGCTGAAAGCAGAAGGACGTACGCCGGCCTTAGCCATGGAAATGTTCGGCTGGGACGGCCAAACGGCATTGGATCAGTATGTTTCAGGGGTGGAAATGAACCGCCAGGAATTCCTGGAGGCCGTCCGGTGGCGACAGAACTGGGGTGGCGCGTTCGAGGATTATGAGCCGCTGGTACAGCTGGCAAAAGAACACCATTGGACTGTGGATGCCATGAATCCTCCCAAGCCGTTGGTACGGATCGTCGCCAAGAACGGTCTGGCCCAAGCGGAATCTGATCCCATGATGGCGCAATGGGACATGAAGGGTGAAGCCATTGTCGATGATCCGATCTATCGAATGCGTATCCTTCAACAGCTCCAGGCTTGTCATGGTAAAGGAGACGACAGCCTCTATCGTACGATGCTCGAAGCCTCCATGGTTCGCGATGAAGGGATGGCCAAGACGCTGGTCCAACGCCTCAACCGGATTCGCTTGGGGGCCAATCCCACGGCTGGCCCGCTGGTGAGCTATACAGGAGCCGGGCACATTCAGTACAACCTTCCGGTTCCGAAACGAGTGATCCGCCGTCTGGCCGATCAGGTCCGCCAGGTCAGCGTCTATATGACGTCTTTCGAGGTGGGGCGCATCGAGGAATTACGCGATATGGTCCAAGAAAAGGTTGCAGACTATCTGTGGCTGACACCGGTTAGCGCAAAAGGGCCGCCTCGAAAATGTTAAGAAAACTATACCCCCTTACGCCTGACAATTTCACGAAGAAGGAATCCCATGCCAGATAAACCGGTGATTGCGCGACGAACGCCATGCATTATCGAAGTGGGGCCCGGCACTGTCTATTGGTGTCAATGTGGTCGATCGAAAACGCAGCCGTTTTGCGATGGATCCCATACGGGGACGGAATTCTCTCCGATGCAGGTTCACTTTGAAGAAAAGAAACGGGTGGCATTCTGTGGCTGTAAGCACACGAAAAAGCCTCCCTTATGCGATGGGTCTCACTCCCGGCTCTAACCG
>JANOOS010000051.1:0-2182 GCA_031421455.1 Nitrospira sp. | reverse complement strand
CGAAGGATTCAATTGGTCCTCGATGCCCGACCCCAAGCCCAAAGATCTGACGAACAAGTCAGAAATGAGCACGTTTAAAGACGAGGACATCTTCAATACGATTTCACGCGACATGAAGGACACGACTGATGTGGCTGAAGGCGGGGATGAAATCGGCGACGACGACTTTGCCGTGCCGACCATGCCGACCTTCAAGTACACCCTATCGGAAGAAGAGATTTGGGCCATTGTTGGGTATGTTCGCGGTCTCCATGGCGGAAAGATGGAGTTTAAAGTCGAGGAACGGAAGAAACAGCTGGAGACGGCGCTCCTAACTGCAAAAACGAATTTAGAGCAGGCGACAAAGGCCTATGAGGCGGCTGAAAAACAAGCCAGCGATGAGGCGGAAAAAAAGAGTGAAGCGCTCAAGAAGGACGTCGAACCAGACGAATCCTCCTATGCCAACGAATTAGCAGTCATGATCAAAGCGAAAAAAGAACTCGATGCCGCACAGGCTGTAATGACGAATCTCGTGACGAGACCGGGAAAAGGTACAAGCGTTCCCAGACCGGATCTCACGATAAAGCCGGATCAGCTTGCCAAGACGGTGGCCCTTGGCCAGCGGCTCTATGAAAACAAGTATGGGTGCAACGGGTGCCATAGTATCGGTCCCGATGGCGGCAAGGTTGGGCCGGCGCTCGATCGGGCGGGATTCAGATTGAATGGAACCTGGGTCTACCGGTGGTTGAAGAACCCGCAGGCAATGAATGCAGAAACCAGGATGCCGGCGCTTGGAATGAGCGATGCCGATGCCAAGGCCGTGACGATATACCTGACGACGTTGAAATCGATGACGACCGAAGAAGACATCCAGAAGGCTGCAGCTGCGGCTGCGGCGGAAAAGGCTGAAGCGGACAAAGCCGCCGCGGAAAAGGCCAAGGCAGAGAAAGCGAAAAAGTAATCTTTCGAGAACTGAGAAAAACTTGGTCTGTCGGGTCTATTCGGTCTATCTGGTCTGTCTAGTTAGCTTCATTCAACCAACGAAACAGACCAGATAGACCGAATAGACCCGATAGACTTTCTATCAGTCTTCGGTCAGAGCAGAAATCCCGCGATCATTCCTATAAAGACGGCGGTTCCTACCCAGACATGTTGCTGAAACATGCGGAAGGCGGTGGGGGTCGTCACGGTTTGTCTGAGCTGTAGGGCTTGCCTCAGGCACCATGCTCCAATGGCAGCGAGCGCTGCGTAGTAGATCCAACCGATATCGGTGAGCCAGCCCGCAAGCCCCAATAGCAGCAGCATCGCGCAGAAAACTGTACCGACGGCGATCCAGGCTGACGAACCGAACAACAACGCCGAGGATTTCACGCCGATCCGGCGATCGTCTTCCCGATCTTGAAGCGCGTAGATCGTATCGTATCCAATCGCCCAGCAGACTGTCGCAGTGAATAGACACCAGGCCGGCGCGTCGATAGTTCCCCGCGAGGCGGTCCAGGCCATGATGGTACCCCATCCGAAGGCAATACCCAGCATGGCCTGCGGGATGTGGATCACGCGTTTTGCTAGGGGATAGATGGCTGCCAAGAGGACGGCGATCGGGCTCAGAAGGATTGTCAGCGGGTCAAGGAGCAGCACAAGCATTCCCGCAAGCAACAGGAGGAGGCCTGCGACAAGCACAGCGTGTGTGGCACTGAGTTCACCCGACGCGAGTGGCCGCACCTTGGTCCGTGTCACATGCCGGTCGAACGATCGATCTGCAAAGTCGTTCATCACGACTCCCGCGCTGCGCATCACAAAGGATCCTGCGGCAAAGATTGCGAACAAACGAAGCGGAGGCATGCCGCGTGCGGCCAACACCAAAGACCAGAGAGTCGGGAGCATGAGCAGCCAGGTCCCAGTCTGGTTTTGGAGGCGAATGAGCCGGCTGACGGCGGACCAGGAGAGTCGAGGTGATGATGGCGCTCCCGGTGCCGGTGAAATTGATTCGCTCATGCGGGTGAACTTAGCCGAGGGGTGCGGGGCTGTCAACCGCGCGGCGCGGCGCGTGAAGCGCGCGACTTGAAGTTCGAAGTTCTGGGTTCGAAGTTCCGAAAACCTCGAACTATGAACCTCGAACCTTCTCCACCCCCGTTTCGTTCGCCGGGTTGTACTCGTTGGATGCTTTTCTGTATAAGAATGATTGTGCAGGTCATTGATTCAG
>JANOOS010000050.1:0-4875 GCA_031421455.1 Nitrospira sp. | reverse complement strand
TGCTGCCGGTCACCTATGCCGTATCCA
Organism: Nitrospira sp.; assembly: GCA_031421455.1. Lineage (GTDB taxonomy): Bacteria > Nitrospirota > Nitrospiria > Nitrospirales > Nitrospiraceae > Palsa-1315. Next base: position 4,848 of record JANOOS010000050.1, on the reverse strand, counting down.
GGATTTCAAATCTTGTTCAGGACAGTTGGAGTATCATGGTTTAGATTTAAGATGCAGCGTCGATGGCGCAAGGGGTTACGCGTCTTATTGAGGAGCCAGATACATTTGCCTGTCTTTCGAGCAATGCCGCTCGCACCACTTATTCGGTCGAACAAGTCATTCATGATCACAAGCGCGACGATCTTGTGGCGACCGTAGTAGTTGACGCTTCCCGGTCAGAACAGTTTGAATCTTACGTGTTTCGAAATGGCAAGCGAGTCTATACCCAGTGGTATACTTCGAATCCTGCCATGCGATTTCGCATACACAGGAACCAGGTCTCTATCGGGTACTAGCGTTCTTACTTTCCCCGAATGGCTCAAAGATTACTAAATACTCGAATCCAGCGTTTTTGTATCCTGCGGCCCTGCTCTAGGGCAAGCACTGAAGAAGGCTTGCCCTAGTCCGCATCTGGCTCCTACGACCAACCAGGCATCCGGTGCTGATCCTGGTCGTATTTCTTGATGGGTGTCTTGACTGGGAACCTAAATAGGGCGCAAAGTCTAGGGACTCATGGTATTGACGATGGAGGTTCTCGTTATGGCCAAACTCAATGTCTCTATCGACGATCGACTCAGAGATGAACTCTTCAAGCTTGTTCCGCCCCGTCGGCGAAGTCAGGTCATCAATGAAGCGCTGGAGAACGAATTGCGGCGTCGGAAGCGCAAGCATGCCACGGAGACGGTGCATCGTTTGCGGAAACGAAGCGCGACGCTCAGTGAGAAAGAAATCGTGGAAGCCGTGCGCCGTGATCGGATGAGAGTTGAGCGATGATCGTCGTGCCCGATGCCTCAGTTATATTGAAATGGGTGTTAGAGAAAGAAGATGAGCCGGGGCATCTTCAGGCGATGAAACTTCAAGAGGCTCTAATAGCAGAACAGGTGGAGGTTCGAATGCCCACGCTCTGGAGATATGAGGTCGGAAACGTCCTCGGGCTCAAGAAGCCGAAAATGGCGACGGAGTTAATGAGCGCATTACTGGGCTATGAGTTTGAGGAGGTGCCTTTGAGGACTGAATATGCCCTGGACGTCTTGGAGCTGATGCAGGATGTCTCAGGTGTCACCTTCTATGACGCGGCATATCATGTCCTCGCTTTGCGATTAAAGGGGCTCTATCTCACCGCGGATGCAGCCTATGTCAAGCGAGCCAAACGCAAGGGCCATGTGGGACTCTTGATTGAATGGCAGGGGCCGTAAAGCTGGGCGGAAGGCGCAACGGGTGAATTTGATCGGTCCACGCGTCGACATGGCCTAACCCGCATTATTCACGAAGACTTCTACTACAACCGCCGAGACGAAAATCAGAACTCATTGCGGTATTCTTTCTTCGCGCCAGGATCATACAAAGGGCGCTCGACCTCGCAAGCGCGGTGGCGACGCACCTGACGGCGGGCGGGCCCGCCGCTCAGTCAGTCAACATACTGTTGGGGACTGGCGCCCTTCTTCCTGGAGGCTGTCCCCGTCTGAGCAGTAGCGGGACAGGCACCGCGCAGACGGCGGAGCCAGTCCCCCGGGCCCACGCGCTGGTCTCGCGCCCCCTCCCTGTCGTGAATAATGCAGGCTAAGTGTTGAGAAGTATTAGCAGTTCTGGTGTGACACGAATTCAAAATAAGCTCGACTGTCATCACTATGCGTGCCAATTTAAACCTTTCTGGCAAGCCCTCGGCGGACCTACTGAGGGAGGGGTAGCATCGTCCGTGATGCCCAGGACTTGTTCATGCAAAGCGTAAAACACCTACTTGAGTCATTCGGCGCTTCTTTTGGCTTCCAGGGGGTAAACCCGACGGGGGCATTCCGTCATTTGAAGGTCGCTCTGATTGCCGATGAGCTGACCCGCTCTTGTCTTGCCTTCGAATGCCAGGTGCGTAATCTGACTCCACTCAATGCTCACTGGGTGCTGAAGTATTGGAAGCCGGATCTGTTGCTGGTGGAATCCGCGTGGGAAGGACGAGGCAATGCCTGGAAGTACAAGATTGCTGCGTATCCGGACAGGCCTGAGCGGAACAATCGTACGCTTCGGAAGGTGGTGGCCTCTGCGCGGGAGCGTGGGGTTCCCTGTGTGTTTTGGAACAGGGAGGACGGGGTTCATTTTGATCGCTTCATCTCCAGCGCCGCTCTCTTCGACTACATTTTCACGGTAGACCAAAACTGCATTCCTCGGTATCAAGAAGTGGTTGGCCCCACTGTGCCGGTTGCCCCATTGATGTTCGCCGTGCAGCCGGCGATCCATTCTCCATCCCCTACTGGATATACGTACCGCCAGGCCTGTTTCGTGGGCAGCTATAGCTCGCACGTTCACGATGGACGACGGAACTGGCAGGAGATGCTGTTTGCCGGCTGTTCCGACATAGGGGTGACCGTGTACGACCGCAACTCGGGGCGGAGTCCCTCCAAATATCGCTATCCTGATTTACCCTGGCTTCAGGTTCGCCCAAGTGTGCCCCACACGCAAACCGCCCAGCTCTACCGAGACTATATGGTGTCATTGAATGTGAACACGGTGGAGGACTCAGTCACGATGTTTTCCCGGCGCTTGGTCGAGATTTTGGCATGCGGAGGATTAGCTGTGACCACGCCGGCACTATCAGTCGATCGTTACTTTAAAGACTATTCCTATGTCGTTGGGTGCGAGGATGAGGCACGGGAACTGTTCGGGCGTCTCAAGCATGGCCTGACTTCTCGTGACCGTGAGATGGCTGCAGCCGGAGCCGAATATGTGCATAAAGAGTTCACATGGACGCATCGCCTTGAGGAAGTCATGCGGGCCATTTCCTAGCAGGCTGTTGATAAAGTTCGCCAGCGTACGAAGACCGTCATTTGGTTTGTTTGGTCGGTCTCGTTTGTTTGGTTGAACAAGACTAATTCGATGTAACCAGATAAACCAGATAGACCAGATGAACCAGACAGACCACAACGGCCGGGGCAGGCATGCAGGAGGGCGTTGATTGACTCGCTATGGCGCATTTAGTCAAGGGTTGCGCCGGATCGCGCTGGATGAATTCCTGGACGGCCCGGTCGAACATGCCTATTTCCTTACGCCGTTGGAACTCACTGCGACGGTGGGGTGGGGCCGTCGTAAATATTCTCGTCGCGCCAGGCGCGTGGCACAGGTTCAAGCCATCCCATTTTTGTGCCTCGAAGACGGCTTCCTCCGTTCCGTTGGCTTGGGCAGGACCGAGCCGCCGCTTTCCATTGTTGTCGATGATCTCGGCATCTATTACGACGCCAATCAGCCTTCCCGCCTTGAATCGTTCATAACCAAGCTACGGACTTCTGAACAATTTGTTCGTGCTCAGGCGCTTGTCACCGCTTGGCGGCACGCGCGCGTGTCCAAGTATAACTATGCGCGAGACTATGTCGGTTCCTTACCAGAGCGGTATGTGCTTGTGGTTGACCAGACTTGGGGTGATGCCTCAATCCGCTATGGCATGGCGGATGCAACCTGCTTTCATCGCATGCTTGAGGCCGCGTTGGCGGAGAACCAGGATTGTACGATTCTGCTGAAGGTGCATCCCGAAGCGATGGCAGGGCACAAGCGCGGCCATTTTGATTTGGGGAAGGTGGCTCGTATACCGCGGGTGCAAGTGCTTGGAGAAGATGTTCACCCGGTGAGCCTGATCGAGCAGGCAGAGGCGTTGTACGTGGTGACGTCGCAGATGGGTTTTGAAGGGCTCTTATGGGGAAAGCGGGTGCGGACATTCGGTATGCCGTTTTATGCGGGCTGGGGGCTGACGCAGGATGCGCTGCCTTGCCCTGAGCGACGCAGGCCGGTCCAGCTAGAGAACCTGGTTCATGCGGCGCTGGTAGACTACCCGCGCTACATCGATCCGGAAACCGGCAAGAGATGCACCCCGGAGCGGGTGATCGAGTGGATCGGGTGGCAGCGGAAGATGCGCGCGCGTTTCCCGAAGATCCTCTATGCGGTGGGGTTCTCCCGCTGGAAGAAACCAATCGTCCGTGACTATTGTCAAGGCAGCCTGGTGCGATTCGTGAGTGAGATCGAGCAGGTTCCAGAGGGCGGCACATTGGCGCTGTGGGGCCAAGGACATCGAGACGAGAAACGGCCGGTGGTTCGGCTGGAGGATGCCTTCTTACGATCGGTTGGGTTGGGGGCCGACCTTATCCGACCATTGTCGTGGGTCATGGACAGGCGTGGCTTGTATTACGACGCGACGGCTCCATCGGAATTGGAGTATCTGCTTCAGACCACGGAATTTTCTGCTGACCTGGTAGCACGCGCCAGACGGTTGCGGGAGCGTATCGTCGAACAGGGCCTCACTAAATATAATGTGGGATCTTCGGGGTGGCGGCGGCCAGAGGGAGCTGGTCGGGTGATCTTGGTTCCGGGCCAGGTGGAGTCGGACGCATCCATTCGGTACGGAGCCCCTGGGATCTGTGCCAATATGGATCTGTTACAGTCGGTGCGCAAGGCGAATCCTTCCGTGCATGTCATCTATAAGCCTCACCCGGATGTGGTGGCTGGTCTACGGAAGAAGGGTGAAGGCGAAGACGAGGCTGTCCACTCGTGTAATGAAGTGGTCATCGATATCGTGATGGGCGAATTGCTGACTGTGGTAGATGAGGTGCAAGTTCTGACGTCGCTCGCCGGCTTTGAGGCGTTGCTGCGCGGGAAAACGGTTACCTGCTACGGCCAGCCATTTTATGCCGGGTGGGGGCTGACCCATGATCTTGTGCCGCTGACACGCCGCTCGCGCCGTTTGACTCTCGATGAACTGGTTGCCGGGGCGCTGATTCTCTATCCCACCTACGTCAGCCGGACCACCGGCAAGTTTACGACGCCTGAACGCGC
>JANOOS010000049.1:0-16744 GCA_031421455.1 Nitrospira sp. | reverse complement strand
ATCGTTGGAATGGATCAACCTTGGTACCGAACCCCCTTCCTCCTCCATAAACGCCTTATCCGCGATACAAAAGACATCGATCTCCTCCGACAGCATGGGATCAGAGAACTCAAGATAGACCCCAGCCAAGGTCTTGATGTGGAGCCGAAGCAGTCAGGAGACGCGCCTCCCTCTCACACGAAGGACACGGCCGCTACCCCCAAGGAGAACCACGCGATCACGTCACCTTCACCAACAGAGCCTCCTCCGCCCGCCTCCGGCAAAGAGATTAAAGCAGCACCGCTGCAGCCGCCCGACACGCAGGAAGCCGCGCTGTCGCATGCGCGGGAACAGGCCGAAGCCGCCCAAGCGACCTACACAGAAGCAATCAGCTCCATGGAGCGTATATTTGAAGAGTTAGAAGCGGGGGCCGTCCCTCGGCCAGAGACGTCCCGAGTGGTCGTCGAGAATGTGCTGTCGCGCGTGCTGGAGGATGGCGCCGCCATGCTCAACCTCCTCTCTCTCCAAAAGATGAAACGGTTCGACCGCACGTTGGCCTCACATGCACTCGATGTCTGTACCCTCTCACTTATTGTTGCGCAGGACTTTGGGGTTGCGGAGGGAGACCTGGAAGCACTCGGCGCCGGCGCATTGCTGCACGACATCGGCTATGCCCGATTGCCGAGGAATCTATACCGGAGAAACCACGACCTTACGGAGCAAGAGCGCACGCTGATGCAGCAGCATTCTGCGCTGGGATTGGCGATCTTACAGGAGGCGCAAGAGAACCACGATGCCGTCGTCCGGATTGTTGCGGAACATCATGAGTGCCTCAATGGGAGTGGGTTTCCGCATAAACTTACGGGAGACTCCCTCTCGGTCCTGGCCCAGCTGGTCGGCCTGGTAGACGCCTATGACGGCATGGTGAGCCGCCGTGGAGGTCGCCCTGCAATGCAGCCACATGATGCCATTCGACAGCTGTTTCGTCTTGGAGATACAGGGCAGTATCCAAAGGACTTAATCCACGCCATGATCGGCAGTCTGGGCGTCTATCCGATCGGCAGTCTGGTCCTGTTAAACACGGCAGAACAGGCGGTGGTCGTGGGGGTGAATCACTCGCAGCGGCTCAAGCCGGTCGTCAAAGTGATCACCGGGCGGCGTGGAGAATCGTATCCCACGCCGATTCGCATCGATCTTGGGAGCCAGGCCGCAGGGGATTCAGAGCGGATCATCAAGAAGTCGCTGGACCCCCTTCAAGAACGAGTGAACGTGGCCATGTTTCTTGACGGCATTCACGAAGAGGCGGCCTGATGAAACCTGTAGCAAAGATTCGCGCAAAGACATCTCGCCCTTCAGAATCACCGGCGCCCCATAGCCTCATACACCCTGCTCTGTTGGATACGCTTCCAATCGGGGTCGTGCGGCTCGATAGCCGGCTGCGCATCCTGTCTATCAACGTTGAAGCCGCCCGCCTGCTGGGGCAGTCAGCAGATGTCTGCTTATCGAAGCTTCTGCATGAAATATTGCCACAGCAATCCGGGGCATCCATCCACAATATTGTCACGCGCATTCAGGTATCCCTTCCCGACCGTCGCCCCATACAAACAGCCCGTACGATGCTCATAGGCCCCGCATATGAAGCGCATCCGGTTGAATGGAGCTATGTTCCTCTGGATGCCGGAGAAGATTACGGCGGGGTCTTGACGCTACGCGACCTGACCCGCGAGAAAGAGCTGCAGCAAGATTACGATCGCCTGGCGCACGTGGCAGAAGAAAGTCCATCCCCCATTATCGAGTTGAACTCCGACGCGAATCTCGTCTATGCGAATCCCGCAATGACGCAGCTGCTGCAGAAGTTCGGCTACGACAGCCATGGGTTTCCCGCCGTCGCTCCTCGTGAGCTCTCACAGCTTGTTCAACGTTGTCTCGAATCAGGACAGGAGATACGGGGAGAAGACGTCTCCGTAGCTGAGGCAAGCTTTTCGTGGATCCTCTGCCCAGTCCCTTCACATCGATTAGTTCGCGGTTATGCGGTCGATATGACCAATATTAGGGCACTCCAAGAGGATCTGCGCCAGTCAGTGACGCAGCTGCAGAACAGCAATCGCCAATTGGATCAGGCGCTCCAGGAAGCCCAGGCTGCCGCTCGCGTGAAAGCGTCGTTCCTGGCAACCGTGAGCCATGAGTTGCGGACGCCGATGAACGGAGTCATCGGGATGACGGACCTATTGATGGATACGGAGCCCTCGGAAGAACAACGGTCCTATATCGAACCCATTCGACAATGCGGCGAGACCTTGCTGGGCTTGATCAACGACATTCTTGAATACGGCAAGATCGAAGCAGGAAAACTAGAGTTGGAATGCATCGACTTCAACCTTCGCACCACGGTGGAAGATGTCTTGAACCAATTCGCGGAACGGGCGGAAACCAAAGGGCTGGAGATCACCGGCCTGGTGCACGCGGCCGTACCGACCGGTCTGCGCGGCGATCCGGGACGGCTTCGTCAGATTCTCACGAACTTCGTCGGCAATGCGATCAAGTTTACCAAACAGGGCGACGTAACGGTTCAAGCCTTCCTTGAAAAGGATCTGGCCGATGCGGTGGTCGTCCGATTTGAAGTTACCGATAGCGGAATCGGCATCCCCCCTGACGTGCAAGCTCGACTATTCCAGCCCTTTACCCAGGCTGATAGTTCCACTTCACGCAAATACGGTGGGACCGGTTTAGGGCTCGCAATTTCAAAGCAGCTCATCGAGCAAATGGGCGGCAGCGTCGGCATCACCAGTCAACCGGGACATGGCAGTACCTTCTGGTGTACCGCCCGTTTCATCAAACAGACGGAATCTCCATTGGCCATCGTGCCGGCGGCTGAGTTGGCCGGACGCCGCGTCCTGATCGTAGACGATAATGAGTCGAACAGGATCATTCTCCATCACCTGGTCACGGGCTGGGGCATGGTCGACGACCAAGTCCAGGATGCTGCCTCAGCCATTACACTGATCGAGCAGCAGGCGGAAAAGGGTCTGTCCTACGACGTGGCCATCGTCGATATGGTGATGCCAGGTAAAGACGGATTGCAACTCGCCAAGGAACTCAAGGTTCACCCTGTCGGATCTCGCGTCCGTCTTGTCATCCTCACCTCACTCATTCAGCGAGGGCATGCGGAGCTGGCGCGCCAGGCCGGATTCCTCGCCTATCTCACCAAACCCATCCGTCACGATCAACTCTCGAACTGTTTGAGAACCGTGCTGGGTTTGCCGGAGCTCGCAGGGGAAAGGACGCTGACAGCCGTTGCGACACCTGCGCTGCCGCTCATCACACGGCACACTCTCGCAGAAATAGAGTCGGCGCCAAGAATCCTGGTGGCTGAAGACAATCTTATCAATCAGAAACTGACCGTTCGCATGTTGGAGAAGCTCGGCTACCAAGCGGATGTCGTGGAAAACGGCCAAGAAGCCTTGGCGGCATTAGCCCGAAGCTCCTATGCCATGGTTCTGATGGACTGCCAGATGCCGCTCCTCGATGGATTAGAGGCCACGCGCCTCATTCGCGAATGCGAACAGGCGCGCGGGGATGTTGAATTAGGAATGAAAAATGATGAATGTAACATTCCTCATTCCACACTCAACATTCATCATCCCCGGCACATCCCCATTATCGCCCTCACGGCCAACGCCATGAGCGGGGATCGAGAACGTTGCCTGGCAGCCGGTATGAACGATTATTTAACGAAGCCCGTCCGGAAAGAAAAGCTCAAGGAAGCCCTCAATCGATGGATTGCTGCACCCATCCATCCGCCGGCGACACCGACTGGCGGTGCAAAACACAGCACCAATGGAACAGCCACTGAGGCTCTCCCGGTCATTTTCGACGCGGCTGCGATGTTACGAAACATCGGAGGTGATACCGACCTATTGGAGCAGCTGGTTGAAATGTTCCTTCAACGCCATCAAATCATGTTGGAGGCGATCCGAGCAGCCTTGGCCGACAGAGATCAGGTAGCCGTCGAGCAGGCAGCCCATGCGCTGAAAGGGACTGCGAGCAATCTTTGCGCATCGGAGGTGGCGTTGTACGCTGGACAACTAGAGGCGTTTGGAAGACTCGGCACGCTGGTTGAAGGCCCGATGATCTACACCCAGCTTGAAAAAGCGGTACTCCGACTCCTTCAGCTTCTGGAAACTCGAAGGCTGAGATTGTAGGCTGAAGGCTGAAGTATTCTGATTTCCGACCTCCGACCTCAGACCTTCGGCCTGAACCCCTTCGGCCTTGATTCCTTCAGCCTAAAGTCTCAGCCTGAACCCCTTCGGCCTGAACCCCTGAGCCCGCCGCGGCGGGCTCAGCCGACGTGATCCATCGCGCCAGTACTTCGGCTAAGACTTTGGATTGTACGGGTTTGCTGATGTAGTCATCCATGCCAGCCGCGAGACACTGGGCTCGATCTTCCGGTTGCGCGTTGGCCGTCATGGCGATGATGGGCAGTCGGTGAGGGGTGAGGGGTAAGGGGTAGAAGAACCCGTTTCACCCTTCACATCTAACGCGTCACACGTCTTTCGGATCTCATCTTCCACTTCACACGTCGTTCGCATCTCGTCTTGCGTTTCACGTTTCACGTCTAACGTTTCACGTCGTCTGATTTCCTCGTCCTTCGTTTCACGCTTCACGTTTAACCTTTCACGTCTTCTGATCTCCGCCGTCGCGGCAAAGCCATCCATTTCCGGCATCTGGCAATCCATGAGTATTGCCGCATAGTCGATCCGCCCGAGCGCCTCGAGCGCCTCTTTACCATTGGCCGCCACATCCACCCGATACCCCAACTTCTCCAACATCCTGGTCGCCACCTTCTGGTTGATGACGTTATCCTCGGCGAGCAGAATCTTGATGGCGCCCTGGGTTTTGGCCTCGGCCAAACTGTGACGTGTGATCAACGTGGTCGGCGTGGCCGGCACGGACAGGGTCACCACGGCGAGAAGGCACTCATACAGGCGCGATTCATGTATCGGTTTGGTGAGGTAGGCGGCATAACCGGCTGCCTGCGCCGCCTGGGCATCGCCCCGCTGTCCCTGGGCCGTCAAAAGAATGAGCCGAGTAGGGGCCAACAACGGATCGGCCTTGATCGCCCGGGCCAGTCCCAGGCCGTCCATCCCGGGCATCTGCATGTCAATGATGGCAAAGTCGCACGCGGCGCCCTCCGCAGCCGCCGCGCGCAAGCAGGCCAAGGCCTCCTGGCCGTCCACGGCCAGCCGGCACCGGACACCCCATTTCATCGCATACGATTCCAGAATGCGGCGGTTGGTGGCATGGTCATCTACGATACAGAGGCTGCGCCCGCGCAAATCTTGCACAGCTCGGTTGTCCATCGGTTGCGTGACTGGCGGCTGTGTGGCGAGGGACACCGTGAACCAGAACGTACTGCCTGCCCCAGGCTGACTCTCCACCCCGATCTGGCCCCCCATCAGCTCCGTGAGCTGTTTGCAGATGGCGAGCCCCAACCCCGTGCCGCCATACTTGCGCGTGGTCGAACTGTCGGCCTGACTGAAGGGCTGGAACAGGCGCCCCTGCGTCTCAAGGGACAGGCCGATGCCAGTGTCTTGGATCTCAAACCGCACCGTGACCGAGTCGTCGGCGGCGCCCGCCAGCGACACAGAGAGCACGACTTCGCCCCGAGCCGTAAACTTAAGGGCATTCGATAGGAGATTCAGCAGAATCTGGCGCAGCCGCCCTGGATCGCCCCGGAGGGCGGATGGGACGTTTGCGTGGACCAAACAGGCCAGGTTCACCCCCTTGTCAGCAGCTGGCTTGGCCACCAGATCCAGCGTTTCATCGACCGCGGTGCGCAGGTCAAAGTCGATGATTTCTAAGGACAGCTTGCCGGCTTCAATTTTGGAAAAATCGAGAATGTCGTTGATGATCACGAGCAAGTGCTCTCCGCTACTGCGGACAGTCTCGGCATATTCCCGCTGCTCGGGCGTGAGGTCGGTATCCAGCAGGAGGCCGGTCATGCCGATGACGCCATTCATGGGGGTCCGAATCTCATGGCTCATGGTCGCCAGAAAGGCCGACTTGGCTTTGACTGCTGCCAACGCCTGGTCGCGGGTCTCGGCCAATTCAGTCGTCCGCTGGCGCACTTTTCCATCCAGGGAGACGTTGATCTGGAGCAGCTCCCTAGACTGGGCTTTGATGAGCCCAACCGTTACCTGGGTCGCGGTGACGGTTTGTTCAAATTCCCCTTGATCGGTTCTACGCTTCGCCTTACCAACCTTCTCATCGCTTCCCTGGAACAGCACCACGTCGCCGGAAAGATCAAAGATCGAGAAGGCTTCTTCCAGTTGCGCTAGAATCGAATTGAAGGCCGCTCCCACTCGCATCATGACTAACCGAATGACAAAGAAGCCGATCAGAGTCGCGGTCAGCGTGAGAGCGATCGTGCGCCACATGGCCAACATGATTTCATGTTGAATCCGAGCCAGGGAGTATTCGATACGAATCCACGCGGCAATTTCTCGCCCGTTATACAAGGGCTCCACAAAGGCTAGGGCCGGTTCACCGAACTGGTCGATGACGGCACTGAGCTGTTCAGTGCCGGATTTTTTAGACGTTCCCCACTGAGGATCGTTCAGGACGGTTCCAATTCGTTCAGGATGCTTGGCTGCAACAATCAGGTTGTCAGGGTCGATTATCTCCAGCTCCCGGATGTCAGGATTGTTCTGATAGGCCGACAACGCCTCCTGAAAACGAAACAGGTTTTCTAAGATCGCTGTCGCTCCAGTCACGGCAAACGCGCGGCCTATCTCGCGCACCTGATCTTCGGCTGCCTGGTGGAGGGCCTGCGTCTGCTGGGTGATGGTCCATGCCGAACCGCCACCGAGAATCAGTAGGATGAAGAGGCAGAGTCCGAACGTCAGTCGGGTCCGCAGACTACCCGCCCATACGCGCATGAACCCTGGCCAGATGGGGAGCGTTCGTGTCGACATAGTTACCTGTATAGCCCGCATCTTGTTCGGACGTTTCGAGTTTCTAGTTTCTGGTTTCAAGTTTTCTGAGGTGTTTCCGGACAACATGAAACATGAAACTAGAAACCAGTAACTCCATTCCCCAGCGCAGCGAGTTAGCCTCCTATGGGTATTGGAACGTAACGGATAACTCGCCCTGCGGCGGGACGGTCACCTGCTTCGTGAGCGCGCCCAGCGTGTCGTGCCAGAAGCTGATCTCATGCTTGCCGGGGGTACGCCGGCGACGGCGAACAGGCCAATCCATTTGCGAGCAATACTGTAATCTCGCATAGCGTCGGGAGCTAAAGGCTGAAGGGATGCGGGCTGAAGTGTTCGGATCTTCGACCTTCGACCTCCAACCTCCGACCTTCAGCCTGTATCCCTTCGGCCTGCACCCCCGGCCTAGGCTGGAATCGCCTCAGCAGCCGTCACAATCTGGCCGCGTTCGGTCTGTGCCTGAGCGGAAAACACCGGATAGCGAGTGGGATAGTCCTCGGAAAGGACAAGTTGCTTGCAGCGTCTCGTGCGGGGGTTCATGAGGAGGGGGCCGCGAAGATTGGCGGTCATGGCAGTGGGATCATCCGATGGAACGGTGAGGATGACCACGAGGCTCAGCTCGTCCGTCTCATTTCCCTCCACCTCAAAGCGCGCCTCCGGCGAAATCGTGACCCGGTAGTGTGGGTTGAACAACGCGGGATCGATGACCACAAACGCAAGGGACGCCTCTTCCGCGCAGTGCAGCCATTTAAATGGCGCGTCGGTATCATGATCGAGTATCACATAGCTGGTCCATTCCGGAAACCCGAGCAGCCCTGACGGAAAGGTCAGGAGCGACTCACGAGGAACATCGAACGTCCCAAAACGAGTTGAGGCAACATTCATAACAATGGCTCCCTGAGGTTAGGCAAGTTTCTTTCGCAATAATCGTCGCAAGTCGTCGAACGGGACCACCGGCGTGCACGCCGCAAGTTGGTTCTCTTCCTGAATCCTGACGCAGACCTCATCGCGATGCACTTCGGTCGTTCGTGGCGCTTCGACGCCCAAGCGAACCTGTCCATTCTTAATTCCCAGTACCACGATCCGAATGTCCGGACCGATGGCTACACCTTCACCGCGTCGTCGTGTCAGGACCAACATCCGTGCAATCCAATCTCTAGCAGGCTCTGCTGGAGCCGTCCATGGACTGTCTCAGCTCTGTATGTCCCAGCTTCAAAATAGTTTTTCAACACCTTGCTAGGCCATAGCGCGTGACGCGCGATCCGAAGTTCGAGGTTCTGCGTTCGACGTTCCGATATCCTCGAACATCGAACCTCGAACCTCGAACCACCCACCATCCTGCTCAACCATCAACGGAGAAACCTCAACAGCGAGAGATCGAACAACCGTGAAAACGTTTGGCTGGTCGCTTCATAGGCTGTTTCCTGAAGTTTCAGCTCGGTCAGCGCCGTTGCCAGATCCGTGTCGGTTTGATCCGACAGTATTCGGTGAATGGCTTCTGACACAATCAACGACGTTCCGTACGCCGTATCGAGACGATTGGCAATGGCTCCGATCTGCCCTTGCGCGAGACTGAACTGACCGATCGCCTGGTCGAGTTTTCCGATGCCCGTTTCAATCCCGGCCCCGCTGTTCGTCTCCAAGGCGGTCAGAAGATTTGCCAGGTCGTCAAAGACATTCGTGGTGGCTCCTGCGAACACCTGATCGCCCGGGAGAACAATCTGTGTGGTTTGGCCCGGACCGACCGCAATGGACTGGCTCTCGCTATTGCCCTGATACGAGACCGTGTCGCCGGCGCCTAACACGAACGGAGCCACATCGGTTTTGGTTCCGGCAAATACCGGCTGCCCGTTGACTTCTGTATTGGCGAGTTGGATCAATTGCCGATGCAGTTGACGAACCTCCTGCGCGATCGTCACCCGTCCCTGCGCTGAGGTTGTATCGCTCCTGGCCTGCACCGCCAGTTCTCGAACACGGCTGATCAGATTTTGAGCATCCCCCAAGGTCTGGTCGGCTACAGTGACACGCGCCGTCCCGAACTGTATGTTTCTGATCCATTGATCGTTGTCGGCAAGTGCAGACTTCTCAAGGATGACCTGTCCGAAAATACTGGGGTCATCGGACGGTTTGGCGATGCGTTGCTGGGACGCGATCTGTTCGTGTACACGAACAATACTTTCCTTGATGCGCTCCAAGCTCCCAGCCGTTGAGCCAAACAACTGTTGATCAGAGACTCGCATGGTCAGGCCCCCTCTTACTGGTTTGTTTGGTTTATTTGGTTTGTCTTGTTTATTTGGTTGACCGGACTGACCAGAGGAACCAAACCAACTAAACAAACCAGACAAACCAAATGAACCAAATCAACCAGATTATCGCTTGATCGATAAGATGGTTTGAAACATCTCGTCCGCTACGACAATCATGCGCGAGGCTGCCTCAAAGCTCCGTTGATACTGGAGGAGATTGGCCAGCTCTTCGTCCATCGATACGCCGGAAATGGATGCGCGTTGGGACGTCAATTGGGCATGAAGAATCTCTTGCGCCCTGAGATTGCCATCGACGCCTTGCGCAATCGAACCAAAATTCCCGGCGATGGTACTGTAATACTCTTGAAAGGTCGCATTCCCGAATGAGGCAAAGTTCGTGTTCCTGAGACCAGCCAAGGCTAGGGCATTCGCATTATTGCCAGGAACTCCTACGGCGGTCGACGAAGCAGCAATCTGCCGGACATTGGCTAATGAGACGGCTATCGTACTGGCCGTCGTCCCGGTCGGCGCGAACAAATCCTGGTTGGTGGAACCATCGAGTCCGAAACCCAGTCGATGCTGTTGATTGACCTGGGTGACGACTTCCGAAGCCAATGTATCGAGGGAGGCCCGCAGCGACGGGATAGTTTGATCGCGAACGTCCAGGAGCCCTTTGAGCCGTCCGCTTTGAATCGCAGGCGCCAGACTCGCCGTCGCCCCTGCCCCCGCATCATAGTGCACATCGAGTAGCCCATTATTGCTTGGATCCTGGACTGCGACCAGTTGGTAGGTCCGCTCCTTGTCCGCCAGAACGTGCCCACGGCTGGCAAATACAGTCAATTGGCCCGTATCGTCTTCGATCGATGACACCTCAATCAATCCACCAAGATCGGCGAGCGCGACTCCTCGTTCATCGCGCAGGTCATTGGCCTGCTGCCCTGCGGACTCGGCCTCGGCAATTTTGGCGTTCAAATCGGCGATTCGGGATGTCAGACGGTTCACATCCGTAATGGTTTGCCCGACTTGACGGTCGAGAAACCCCTGCGCATCAGTCAAGTCCGCAGCAGCCTGATTGAATCGACCCGCGAGCGCCGTGGCCTTGGAGAGGAACACTGTCCGGGCAGACAAGTCGTTCGGGTTGGTCGCGACATCCTGAAGCGCGCCAAAAAATTCATTGAGCCCAGCCCCGATGCCGAGATTATTGGCATCCCCGAACAGCGGTTCAAGCCTGGCCAGGGCGCTGTTCGAAGCGGTAAACTCTCCCAGCCGTTCACGCGAAGCGAGGAGTTGCTGCTCGACGAAGGAATCGAATGAACGTCGAATCGTCTCGGCATGCACGCCCGTGCCGATCTGGCCAGGCGATCCGTTCTCCGGCCTGTTCTCTCCCAACGTGATCGCTTGCCGGGAAAACCCGGGCGTATTGACGTTCGCAATGTTGTGTCCTGTAACCGAGATCGCCTGTTGGGCCGTGAATAAGGCGGATTTGCCGATCTCGACCAGTCTGTTAATTGACATTCGGTCCTCTACCAAACGGCAGAAAATTGGTTTGTTTGGTCTATTTGGTTTGTCTGGTTTGTTTCGTTCATCGACTCGAACTTGTTCAACCAAACAAACGAAAGAAACTAAATAAACCAAATAACGATCTTCTCTAGCCTTTCTGTCGAAACATCAGCGCCCCCATCCCGCATTCATTAGGCTCTCCGGATCCGGAATAGAGTCCCAGAGGAGCCGTGGCCTGGCGCACGACGTTCAATCCTTTTCTGATGAAGGCCTGTAGGCTATTCAGGATGCCGGCATTGATCGATATCTCGTGACGAAGGGCACGAATCTTCCCGGCCATCCCCGTATACAACATTTCCAGCCGCTGGGCATCGGCCGTTTCAATCCGCTCGAGAATGACACTCAGGGATATGGCTGACGGAGCGAGGTTCCAACGATCAGCCAACCGTGCGACCCAGGCCGTTCGCTCCGTTTCGAGCAGGAGAAGCTCATCCAGCAGCGCAGCTCGCTGGCGATTGACCTCAGCCATGTCTGTCAATGTCAGTGTTCGAAGGGCCTGCCGTTCTCGCTGAATATTGTCCGCCAGCGCATCGCACTGGGCTTCTTCACGGCGTAGGATGTGATCTAGTTGCTGGAGGGCTGCCACTGTGTCTTGCATAATTCCCCGTACTCGTGAAGCGTGAAACGTTAATCGTGAAGCGTGATCCGAAGTTCGAAGTTCCGGGTTCGAAGTTCCGAAAACCTCGAACTTCGAACCTCGAACCGTCGTCCGTCTCGCGGGCAGGGTGAAGACTGAAGGCTGAAGTGTTCTGACCTTCAGCCTGTACCCCTTCAGCCTTCCCAACCTATTAAATAACCGCGTCGGTGAGCGTCTGACGGATGAGCGCGTCGGCGACCTGTCTCCCCGACACCGTATAGGTGCCGGCTTCTACCGATCGGCTAATCCGTTCAATCTTCGCTTCTCGTGCGGCATCGGGCTGATCGGCCAACGTCTTGATCCGCTGCATCTCCTTAGCCCGATCTGAGATCTGCACCCGATCCTGGCGTCCGTCCTGCTGTGATTTCGGCTTTGCACCGACAGCATCGGTTCCCTGGATACCGAGTAGGATCTTCGCAAGATGATCTGGCTTACCATGACCGGAGATCTGCATGACGATGGCTCCTTCTGTTCCTTCTTTTACGAACTCAGCCCGATACCCTCTTCAGGGTGGGGGGATGATCCTTGTCGCCTTCAGTATCGGCTATCGGTTCTGAAAACTTGAGGGGGGTGGCGTTTTTTTCTGTGTATTCACGAATCATTCTTGCCAATCCAATCCCTCCCGCCTCGGCAGCCAACCGGCCAATTTCCTGGTCATAAAAGGAGTAAAAATAGGCCCCCCCCTTGTTTTCCAGTGCTCCCTTTGGAACGGTTGCTCGCATCTCTTTCAACAGGTTAGAAATAAAATAGGCTTCGAATTCATGGGCTGCATCCTTGAGATCGGCTAGCTTCCCCAGATGACCTTGGGCATATCCTTGAGGAACTTGCGACAAGCCAAGCTCGGTTCCGGCGATATTTCCGATCGGACTAAGACTCTTTATATCCTGATACAAGACAGCACCATAAATTAAACTTACACAAATTAATCATTGCCTTAACTAGATAACATCAAGATTTGCCTGAAGTGCTCCGGCTGCTCTGAGAGCCGACAGAATCGCGACCAAATCCCTGGGAGTCACTCCGACTGCATTCAGCGCTCTTACGACCTCCCCAAGCGTGACCGTTTCATCCACGACTACCAGCCTGGACTCCTGCTCCTTCACCTCTGCCTGAACATCCTCGGTGACGGTCGTCTGTCCGGCAGCGGATCCAATCAGCGGCGCAGAAGGCTGCGATACATTGACCGTATTCTTCACTGAAATCGTCAGATTGCCATGGGAGATGGCGCAGGTAGAGATACGGACATGTTCCCCCAACACCACGGTACCGGTTCGTTCATTGACGACGACTTTCGCAGGCAGGTCGACATTGACATCCAAGCCTTCGATCGTGGCGATGTATTCCACGACTCGGCCACGAAATGTTGCCGGAATCGACGCCCGAACAAGTCCGGAATTCACCGCCGTCGCGCTCCCTTTGCCGAACACTCCATCGATCGCTTCCGTCGTTCGGATCGCCGTCGTAAAATCCGGTTGACGTAGAAGCACCGACACGGTCTCCCACGATTCGATATCGATGCCTGCATCCTTTTCAATGATGGCGCCGCCAGGCACGATCCCTGCTGATTGATGGTTCTTCGTGACAGTGGATCCGCCTGCCCCGCCCGTTCCTCCCAAGAATCCCCCGATGGAAACCGGTCCTTGCGCCACGGCATACACTTGCTGGTTCGCCGCCTTCAGCGGGGTGAGCAACAAGGTGCCGCCTTGCAGGCTCTTCGCATTGGCCATGGAGGACACCAGCACATCGACCGTCAAGCCGGGCTTGGCAAAGGGCGGCAATTTGGCCGTCACCATCACCGAAGCGATATTGCGCGTCAGCAACTGGATCGGATCGATCACGAGGTTGATGCCCATCTTGTTGAGCATCGACATCATGGCCTGGATCGTGAACTGTCCGCCGATGACCTGATCGCCGGTTCGATCTAACCCGACGACGAGGCCATAGCCGATCAGCTGGTTGTCTCGAACGCCTTCGAACGACCCCACGTCTTTGATCCGAACCGCATCAGCCGGTACGGCCCACAGAAGGCTCCCCAATACCACCAGTCCGATGCTTATTCGCGCTCGTATCATGTCGTGTGCCTCGCTTGGGTAATATGTACGTCGGCTTGTCGGCGAAAGAAGCGCGTGAACCAGCCCTGTTTATCAAGGTTCACGAGCGGCATGGATGATGAGGCCCTTGGATTCGTTCCAATATCTGCACGCCTGGCAGGGTGTTGGGGAGGATCGACCTCTGCTCTGCGTACGACTCCGTTCAGCACCATCAGCTCCAACGATCGCATCATGGCCATGCGGTGCCAGCGATCCCAACGGATACCTTCAGTTCGTCTCATGGTATTTCCCATAAGTCCTGCCCTCCTAGCCCACATTATTCATGTGCGCTTCTACTGCAACCGCTATCCCGATGTGTGAAGCGTCGTTCGTCCGGGATGGAAGTTTCTAGTTTCTTGTTTCTAGTTTCAAGTTTCAGAAACCGACCTCCGAAAACTAGAAACTCGAAACATGAAACGCTTCAACGAGATACGCTTCACGAATACCCGGCATCCTGTTAAATTGGGCTGATCCAATCAAGGATCCGTACCAGCCATCCAGGGCGTTGAATATCGCCCAGTACCCCCAGCCCTGAATACTCGATCTTGGCATCCGCGATGGCGGACGAGAACACCGTATTCTTCGTATTGACATCGACCCGCCGGACGATGCCGGCGATCGTCATCAATTGCTTCTCGCTATTGACCGTCACCTCCCGGCGTCCCTCGATCCGGAGATCGCCGTTGGGCAGCACTTCCGTAACGATGGACGAAATGGTTCCCGTCAAGGTTCCTTCGCGATTCGTGGTGCCCTTGCCCTCAAACTTGTTCGAGGCGCTCGCATCGATGCCAAGCCCTCGCCTGGCTTCGCCGCCGAGGCGAATACCTGGAATGCCGATGTATCCGATGGCGCTGCCGGTTAGACTGTTGTTGATGGTGGAATCCCGCTCGGCCGAGGTATCGGCGGACTTCGATCCCTTATGATTTTCAATAATTTTGATCGTCAGAATATCTCCAACACGCATCGCCCTCATATCTTCATAGAGGTAGGCGCGGCCGTTTTCTTCCTGCCAGAGCGAACCCACCGTTTTCGGCGCCGGCAAGGAAGGGACCGTGAGCGTCGAAACGACTTTTGGCGTCGATGACGCACAACCATAGCTCAGCAGCGCCACCGTCAACATGGCCGCCGTCATAACCGCAGACAATCTATCACTTACCAAGGGGTGGCTGGGATGATCCCAGCTGCGCGCGTCCCACGAGGGGAGTCTGCGACCGCGCGTTGCGCGAGCACAAGGGATCGTCCCAGCTACCCCGCTCATTTTTTTCAGCATCCTGCTAGTAGTCAACACGAACAGCTCCTGGTCCGACAATCTTTGCGCGCAGCTCTTTGCCTGAATCGACATTGGACACCGTGGCGGTCTGCCCAAGCTCCCCACTCGTCTTCGCCAGGCCGACCACCTGAATCGAAAGCCCTCCGTGCCTCGCCTCGATGGACACACGATCCCCCTTGCGCACGGCATAGGGCTTCTTCACCATCCCGAGACGAATCGGGTTATTGGTCTGCAATGGACGCGCGGCGCTCTTCCCGATGACATCCTTCACATCCATGATCAGCTGATGGTCCAAGTCCATGAGTTTGACACGATGAACCGCGACATCCTCCGCTTCGATCACGCTATCAATTAAAGCCTATTGGAGGTGAAGCTATATACACAAAAGTTATTAAGAATAACATATCATTGAAGGGGAAAAAAATATGGGATGATCTTAATGAATTTGTTATCTTGACTGAAAATACGCGATATATGGGTGATGCAACTCCTATTATGAATCAATTTTTGTCTGGAGCAAGAAAGGGGAAGGTTGACTCGGATCTGTTACATATTATGAATTCACGTGTTATATACACAAGAGACACTGCCAGAAGGGATGCTGGACCTGATGCAATATGGATAGCTCATACCAATTATGAGGTCAATAATATAAATGCTGAAGATTATAAAGCGAAGGTAAACAGTGGTGCACGGCATTTTAAAATAGAAGCCGAACACAGACCTATTATTCGCGGAACTAAAAAACCGGACAAAAAAATGTTAAAGTCGCTGCGAGGAACTGTAAAACCAGGGATGTCTCCATTATATCTGGAATTAGCGATTGGATCGCGAGTTAGTTGCACCAAAAATTTGGGAACACAAATAGGTAAGAGGTTTTTATTGTATAGAATTTTTGTTACATGCCTAATCTTATTATGCGTTTGGTAGCAGGTGTATACAATGGTGCGAAAGGAAAAGTTGTGGGATTTGGTTTCTGTTCTGATCCCGATCGTTATATTCCAGTCGCAGAAGATGATGACTTTCAAGAACAGAGGGAAATTCCTGTTGTTTTTGTGCAAATGGATAATGACAACGGGTATTCAATCAATGATCTAATTCCTAACATAGTGCCATTCACAGAATACACTGAGACTACAGAAAAATGGGAGAAGCTGTACCACAGATGGCAATTATCTTTGGTACCTGCAGCTGGTATAACAACTTTTAAGATGCAAGGGTCCACGGTCAAAGGAAACTGTGTAACGAATCCGTCAATAAAGTGTCCTCGGACCCGTGGTCTAGACTACGTAGCCAATTCACGTGTAACGGAGATGTCAAAGTTATTTTTGTTGAGTCCACTAATGGAAGCTAATTTCACAAGTCATCCGTTGGAAAGGATTGCTATCGATATAGAATATAAACGATTATCTGACAAGTTTAACACGAACGTTTGACGGCTATGTCCTTATTTTCCACTTGGTGTCTATAATTTTTAGAGCACTAACGTTAGTAACATTTTAAAATCTCTTTGATTGTTTTTTTGGACTCACCAGCTTTTTGATAGGCGTTGCTGGCATCGTATTTCTTTCGTTCATCGCTGCATGAAGCCATTGACAAATTAGACGACCTCAATAAGTGACGACAATAATATAACTTCCATTTATCAACTGACTTCACATAGTAAAGTCTTACCTGGAACGCGCATAACCGACGGTTCATCAAGCCACAACGCTTCAGACAACCTTGAACTTTGTCTCGGTGAAAGCATATTGACAGGCCTCGCCTGCATCGTATTTCCTACGTTACGGTACGTCGATGCTGTATGAAGCCATTGATAGAAGAATTGACGGCCTCAATCATATAGTAAAGTCTTACCTGGTCGCCGGTCGCCGCAATTCTACCCACCAACCATTGAATCACCTCTCGAAGATATCCCAGCCAACTCAGTCTTGTCGTCAAATTTAACGTTAACAAATTCTTACCAGAAATGC
>JANOOS010000048.1:0-6114 GCA_031421455.1 Nitrospira sp. | reverse complement strand
CCCAACGTCTCCAGAGGGAGCAGGCAGATTGTTCTTCACTGCGCGCATCGAGCGACCACCGCTTTATCGTGGGGGCTCTGCGAGCAAGAAGAACGGTCTGCCTGCTCCCTCGCATCCTTCTGAGGCCGCGCGTTGCGCGAGTACGGGGATCGTCCCGGCTACCCCGTCCCCCTTTTCAGCATCCGGCTAGTACTTCGCCAACCAGGTTCCCGGCGCCCGATACACAACCGGAACCCCTCGAAACAGTCCCTGCGCCAAATCAGCGTTATACCAAACCTCGATATCGATGCCGGTTCCGATCGACGTCACGCTCTGCCCTGCCATCATCGCCCCGTACAGGCGAGTAGATCGTTCCGTCCTGATCGCACCAGCCGCATACAGCAAACCGTTGACGTGGATGCCGGACAATTGCACCGGTACCCTTGCCCCTAGCGACTCTGTCCCAAGTTGAGATGGGCTGAGGGCCGGGACAGATTTCCCTGCTGCGCGAGGTCTGCATACGACGTGACCCTGAACGACCAGCAGACCCTCAAAGTAGTCCGTATCCAGCACCAGCGTTCCCATATTATGGGCACGCGGCGCTTGCCCATCGACTGTGTCGATAAAGACCAATCCACGATGGTCTCCGATGACCTGAGATTCCAGCGCATCTGCCGGCGTGATTCCCTGATCCGAGTCCTGGGCTCCCTGTGGATGGAGCTGCCCCATACGATCAAGTCGATAATAGGTTCCCCAGCGTAGTGCGATCTTCTTGATCGAGTCGTAACCCCACTGATCGAGCCTCACCCCAGGCGTCGGATATTGCTGCTGGTGCACATTTTCAGGGAGTGGAGGGTTCGTCCCTTGACCTGGCGGAGGAGCGAGAACCGAGACGGTCCCTCCAATCCAATATTCCGTCCAGCGATCCTGCGCAGACGGCATCTCGTGATAGGACTGACCGGTAACTGGAGCCCCTGTGCTCTTGAGGGCAAGATCTTCGACTCGCTGCACTGCAAGATCGCCTAATACCCGTTGATCGCCCCAATGGACCATGACGGGAGACTCACCGCCAGGCTGCATGGCGCCGAGAGCCTGTCCAACTTGCACCGCCGAACGAACTGCGGGAATCGACAGAGCCCCAAGCTGAAGCTGAACCGTTCGCGTGACCGGCCGGTGATCGACCGTCGTGGCCGTGACCTCAACCGTGCTCAACAAGCCTGGCTGCAGAGGACCATACACTTTCAACTTCAATATGCGGCCAAGTCCTCCCAGGGCATTGGAAAATCCGCTGGGCGAATCGTTGAGCGTCTGATTGTCCGCCTGGTTTGCTGCATCAAGGAGGATGTCGGGACGGTCAGCGGTCCCGATAAACTGCGAACGCCCCGCTACATCGAAGAACGATGGCCCATTCGTGAGATCTCCCTGGCGCTTCAGGAGCAATCCAGCCACCGATGTCGGAGTGACAGTCGGATCGTGGAACCAACTCACGACAACATCCGCCGCACCGTCGGCCAGCTGCTGTGCGACATTGTCCTCTTTCATGGCGCTGACGCCCGGTCCATCCTGACCTGCCAGATACAGAGAGGTCATGCCGGCGACCCCAAGCAGAAAAATCAGCATGAGCGACGCGAGAAGCACGTGCCCCTCGTCGCAACGATCCATAAATCCGGATGCGCGCCGGTCTTTCATCTTCATCTTTTCACTCCCATAATCATTGGTGGCGCCGCCATTATGCCCTGAGGCTGATTTCTCGAACCGCACGAATCCCTCGATCGGACATCTTCACCTCAACGACAACCAGCTTGACGAGCGCTGGTTGTGTTACAGCCTGCCCCATTTCATCCCAGTAGGAGAACCGAGCCTCCCTGATATCTCCGACCAGGACACTTGCGCCTCCATCGACCTGTCGCAGCAACCTCAGAACGCCCTGATCATCGCGCCGGCTGTAGTAGCGGACGCGATTCAGGAGGGAGACGGAGGCTCCGGATGGAATTGCCCCCGTCAGCGGCTGCATTATCGTCAATAGATGCCGTTGTCCGTCACGAGCCAGGGTCAGCGTCTCACAGCGCTCGGCCCAGCAGGCCACAATGGTCTTCCGATCATCCCACCCTCGCCCATCTTCGACCGCCAGAGCCATTTGACCGATCGACGCCGTTGCCGTGACCGTCGTCGAGAGGCCTTGCAGATTCGCCGAAAATGCCACTGAGTCCGTAGCCGTCAGGGTGAGAGACCCAGACCCAGCGAGCCGCAATTCCTGCTCAAGAACTTCTAACCCAAGGCGAAGATCTTGCTGTTGCGCGGCCTCACGTTGTTGCTTCATAAACTGTTGCTGGAAATAGGACAGGGCTTGAAGCGTCGCACCCAGGACGACCAACCCAGCCGCCATGGCAAACATCAGCTCAATCAGGCTGGTCCCTGTCTCCGTCCCTACTTTATGGTGCATGCCTCTTGTATGCTGTCCTGGCCTCATCCTGTCACTCCCGTTGCTGCGCGTCACCGGCTCCCAACGAACAGGGGATTGGCTCGCAGGGTGCCGACTCGTACTTCACGCTGGCCCTCACCAACAGCGTAGACTGCGCGAGCTTCGATCAGAGCATGCCCTGAGGCCGACAGTGAGCCGGCACGGCTTGGCGTCACCATCCAAACCAGTTGGACGCCATCCTGGCTCCAACTACCGGAGTACACCCCGTCGCCGGCCAGCACATCGCCGCCTGCTCCATCGTCATGCATGACAAGGTCCGGAACACCATCGTGATTCAGATCGTCCAGCAAAAGACGATCCCATCTCACAGATCGTTTCGCTTCGATCCGCGATTCCGCCATCGCCAGGGCACGCGTTGCCAAAGTGCCTGTTCGAAGACTTCGTTCTGCCGCCTGAAACGCCCCCATCGCACCGGCCAGTCCAATCATTGTCAGCGCCATAGCCACCAGCACTTCGGCAAAACTGGCTCCGCCCTCTGTATGGAATAATCGATTCCTCGTCATGAGACGGACACTCTTCCGGTGATACTCACAGTGAATGTGGTTTCCCGACCCTGACTATCGTGCACGCGAATGGTTGTCGGAGTCACAGACCGACCGCTGGGATGAAATAGAAGTTCAGGGCCGGCAGTTGGCTCCTCCACGACTACCCCCTTGTCCGCATACCGATAGATGTGCAGGATGCCTTCGGCATCCGCGCGTCGAAGCGTGATCGTACGGCCCTCTCGATCGAATATGACTCGAAGGCGCTCTCGCCTGGCCATCGCCAACTGTCTAGCGAGCCGGAGCTCCGAAGCAATCTCTATAGTGGCGCTATGCGCCTGGTCCCTAGCGACTATCGACTGATAACTCGGTCCCGCCAATACAGCCATGATCCCCATGATCGCCAGTACGATGAGGAGCTCTATCAGACTCCAGCCTTGTTCCCGTCCCAGTAATTCTTTTGGCATGACTACTCTCGCGGAGAGGTTCCCTTACGAGGATGAACAGAGTCTCCAAGACCCGTGCCCACCTTGTTCCGCACCCGGATGGCTGCATGCTTTGTGAGAAGCGAGAGAGGAATACCTAGCAGGTTCACGCGGTTTCGCGTTGTCACGAGAAAACATGGAGCCAGAGAAGGCCCTGTACTGGCCAAAGAGAGGAAGAAAACCTGAAACGCGCCACACTATTAGATACAGAGATCAGCCCGAAGAGATACAGGGAGAATATCAGTAGCCTGGGTCAAGAAGACCTTGATACCAGTCGAGGAGCGGCTGGGCAAAGAACAGGGAGAGGAGGGCCCCCAACACAAGGAAGGGGCCAAAGGGGATATAGTCATCACGCTTGATGATGCGCAGAGAGATCAAACTGATGCCGATGATCGAACCGGTGAGCGAGCCGATCATAATGGTGAGGAGCGCCGGCTTCCAGCCAAGAAACGCACCGATCATCGCCAGCAGTTTGATATCGCCACCTCCCATTCCTTCCTTACCGAAAAGATAGGGACTTAGCCAAGCCAGGAGCCAGAGGAGGCCGCCCCCCAGGGTGAGACCGACCACAGAATTGATTATACCCACCGGCAACACAGTCACTGCGCCCAGAAGTCCGACCACCATTCCTGGCAGGGTAATGACATTGGGAATCATCTTATGGGTGAGATCCGTTCCTGTCACCACGACCAACGCCGAAAACAGCAAGGCATAGAGGGCTGCCGGCCAGGTTGGGCCGAAGTACCATAAGATCGTGAGAAAGCCGAGGGCGTTGGTGGCTTCGACGAGGGGGTATCTTATTGAAATCGGCGCGCGGCAGGCCCGGCAGCGTCCAGCAAGCCACAGATAGCTCAGCAAAGGAATATTGTCGTAGAACCCAATAGGGTGAGAACACGAGGGACAATGGGAGCCTGGCCAGACGATCGATTCGCCTCGGGGCAGTCTGAAGATGCAGACATTGAGAAAACTGCCGATCAGCGCGCCAAGAATCCCGACTACAAGATAAAGAGACCATTCATGCATAATCGACTTGGGAGCAGACTCCGGCTTGGAACACCCAAGTCGCTCTATATGCCAAATGAAATAAATTAGGTAGCTTCACTGAAACTGATCTCCGATAGTTTACTTATGGCGAGAGAGTTCTTATAATTGTTACCCGCTGAGCGAGGGCTTGTTCTGGTCCTTACTCCGTGACGGTGAATTATACCGTACTATTCTATTCGTTAAAGGAGAACATGATAATGGCACGGACTGCAAAGGCGAAAACAAAACCTTCCCTGGCCAATCTGACCCCGCCACCCCGCAAAAAGCGGCCGGAATCGCTCACCAGTCGGGAAAAAGAGATTCTCGAACTGATTTGGTCTGGGTTCAAAAATTAGGAAATCGGTCAACGGCTCAAAATCAGCGTCAAGACCGTCGAGGCACATCGGGCCAACATGATGAAAAAGATGCGTGTGTCGAACACGGCTCAGTTGCTCAAAACCGCGATCCAAGACGGGACGATCAAGATTCGCTAGCCTGGATCATTCATGAATGCTGGCGCGAGGCGTTCGAGACCGAAGCCCGCCGGGGCTTCTCGCACGTAAGGCCCACGTAGACGTACTTGCAGTCCGTCGAGGAGGCCGAACGAGAAAAGCCCCGCCGGACGAGAGGATCGGACGACGTAGCAGGTATTCATGAATGATCCGGGCCAGGCTTCGCTTGAGGTGCGACGCTTTTGCGGCGCTGGCGAACCGCTTCGAACAATGTGACGGCTGCTGCGGCTGAGACATTCAGCGACTGTATGTGCCCTTGCATCGGAATCCTGATGCGGTCGTCGCACTCCCCCAACACACCAGGGCGAAGGCCTTCTCCCTCCCCTCCTAATACCAGCGCAATCGGCCCGGTCATATCGATGTCGGTATGGAGCTTCGGCGCCTGTGGGTCCACGCCGTAGACCCATAGACCGGCCTCTTTGAGATCCTGAATCAGACGAATCAAATTGCCCACGCGCCCGACAGCGATATGATCAATCGCTCCGGCCGATACTTTCGCCACCACCGATGTCAGGCCGACTGCGCGGCGCTCCGGGATGAAAACCCCGTGGACACCAGCCGCTTCAGCTGTCCGTAAGACCGCTCCCAAATTGTGCGGATCTTCGACCCCGTCAAGCAACACGAGAAATGGCTTTTCGCCTCGGGCCTTCGCCCGATCGAGAATCTGCTCCGTTGTGTCGTAGGATTTTGCGGCAATGAGGGCGATCACCCCCTGATGGGTTCCACCGGGCGCCAAGCGATCGAATGCCGTCGGAGGTTCGATGTGAACAGGGACCCCTTGCGCCTTCGCCAGTTGAACAAGATCGTGGAATTGCCGATCGGTGCGGAGGACAAGAAGCCGCTGCAAGGGCCGCGTGCCAGCCCTCAAGGCTTCACGCACAGCGTGGAGCCCATAGATCAGTTCCGGCTGACTATCGCTTCCACCGGCTGGTGCCGTCGGGCTTGTCCTCGATGACGACACCGTTGGACGCGAGGGACTGACGAATCTCGTCGGCCTTCTTGAAGTTCTTCTGTTTTCTGGCTTCATTGCGTTCTTCTACCTTCAATTGAACTTCGGCATCCGCTAACTGTTGGGCCATAAAGTGCAGTGGCGTGCCACCCTGTGTAATCTGACTAGTCCCCCCAACGCTGGACCTCGGGATATCTGGAGG
>JANOOS010000047.1:0-1578 GCA_031421455.1 Nitrospira sp. | reverse complement strand
GCGGCGCTTCGGCGCATTGTCGACGAGACATTCAGCCATGTTCATGAGGCGGTCACGCAAGGGCGGAACCTCACGGAATATGGAGTGCAGCAATTTATTCTGGCTCGTATAGGCGAGGCCGGGATGGTCACGTCGAGTGCACCGATCGCCGCTGTCGATGCCCACAGTGCCGATCCTCATTATGGTCCGGCAGAGAATGGGTCTGCCGATGTCCCCCGCGATGCGTTGCTCTTAATCGATCTCTGGGCCAAACGAGCGGAAGCCGGTTCGGTCTACGCCGATATTACCTGGACTGGCTATGTCGGTCGGACAGTTCCGATGAAACAGCGCGAGGTATTCGACATGGTCCGGCAGGGGCGGGATGCGGCCTTGACGTTCGTAAAAACAGAAATTGCCGCAGGCCATCGCCCATTCGGCTGGGAGGTCGATGACGCCTGCCGGCAGGTCATCCAACGTGCTGGCTATGGCGACCAGTTCGTCCATCGCACAGGCCATTCGATCGGCGAAGAGGTTCATGGCAACGGAGCTAACATCGATGGTTTGGAGACTCAGGACACCCGCCGTCTGATGTCGAGAACCTGTTTTTCCATTGAGCCGGGAATCTACCTGCCTGGCGAGTTTGGGATCAGGAGTGAATTGGACGTCTACATCGCCGAGCGCGAAGCGTTGGTGTTCGGTTTGCCGCTGCAGGGTGAGATCGTACCGATTTTTTAGCCCATGCCGCCTTTCTTGACAGTACCTCCTACTGGCCTATAGAGTTGATTCGACTCTTAACAAGGCAAGGCCGACGGCGATTGACCGAAGCTAGGGAAAAGGACCCACACCATGTTCGGTACCATGGGAATCTCGGAACTCATCATTATCCTCGTCATCGTCCTTATCATTTTTGGGGCGGGGAAGCTCCCACAAATCGGTGAAGGGATCGGTAAAGCGCTCAGAGGGTTCAAGAAAGAAGTCAACGATATTCCCTCGCCGGATGCAACACCGCCCGAAGTGAATCAACCGGCGCCTATGCAGGCGCAATCAACGATCCAGGCAGCACCGGCACCGACGGTGGCGCAGGGACAGACTCTTGCCGCTCCGAAGCCTGCGGCCCCCTATATACCTGGACCGGAGGCGACTCCCGGAACTACCGCCGCCTTGATGTATAAAATGGCGGCTCCACCACAACCGGCTTCGCCAGTGACTTCCACAACTGCCCAATCAGTGGGGCAGGGCCAGCAGCCTCCCACAATGGAAGACCGCGCCGCTGCTCCTGCGCCGATGACGAAGGCACAGTACCCGCCTCTTCCCGCGGGCGCCCAGGCAAAACCAGTCGCGAAACGTCCATCGGCCATCGTCAACAAGGACGCCGTGGCCCGTGTGCAATCACAGCAGGCAGCGATGAAGACAAAGGCTGCACAGCCGGTGGGCATTTCCCCAGGGGATATGCAGAGCTTGGGAGAAGGACTGGGGGACGCGTTGCGGACGTTCAAGCACGCTGTTGCCGATGTCCGCAATTCGGTTGAACCTGAGATACGGACAATCCAAGCCGAGATGGATTCTGCCCAGAAAGAATTCCAGCAATCCATCGAAGCG
>JANOOS010000046.1:0-3809 GCA_031421455.1 Nitrospira sp. | reverse complement strand
CGAACCGGTTCCGCCACTCCCCTTCCTGCCACCATCTGCATACCCCATCACCATCACCACAGCTGGGGAGGCTTGTTCGTAAATCTCACGGGGGGATAACTCCTTGCCGGAGACCACATTGCTCCATATCAAGGAAAGCAGGAACAGGGTTCCCCAGGTTAGCGATCTCATCATGGCCTCCTTTTTTCTGGCAGAATAATCGAGCGAGACTGGTGGAACGGGCGAGACGGACTACGGTTCGAGGTCAGAAGTTCGAGGTTTTCAGAACTTCGAACTCGGAACTTCGAACTTCGGGTCACGCCGTTCTCGCATGTCGCGCGCTTGCGATTTTTTTCGAGATCCCGTTAGGCGCGCCGATAGAACTCCGCAATCATCTCGACCACGTAGGACTGCTGGGACTCTGTCAATTCCGGATAGATTGGGAGAGACATCACCTCTTCAGCTGCCCGCTCTGACAGGGGGAAGGATCCCTTCTGATGCCCTAAGTCGCGATAGCAGTTCTGGAGATGCATGGGGAGAGGATAATATACTTCCGTGCCGACCCCCTTCTCTTTGAGGAAGGTACGCAACTCATCCCGCTTCGGTGCTCGCACAGTGAATTGGTTATAGACATGGAAATTACCAGGCGCCGTTGGCGGCAACGTCACACGGTCCACATGTTTCGTCTTGGCGAACAACTGCCGATACCGTTCGGCATTCCGTCGACGTCCCTCGGTCCACTGGTCAAGATACTTTAATTTGACCTGGAGCACGGCGGCCTGGAGTGCATCCAATCGGCTGTTGAATCCTATCGCCTCGTGAAGATAACGGACCTGGCTCCCATGAACACGGAGCATGGCCATGGAGTCGGCGAGAGCTTTGTCGTTGGTCGTGATGAGCCCCCCATCTCCAAAGCCACCCAAATTTTTGCTGGGGAAAAAACTAAAACACCCGGTGTCTCCAAGTATCCCCGCGCGTTTGTTTCCCTGGCTGGCCCCAATCGCTTGGCAGGCATCCTCGATGACGTACATCTTCTCCCGCTTTGCAATCTCGTTGATCGCAGCCATATCCGCACATTGCCCGAAAAGATGAACGGGAATGATCGCTTTCGTACGAGGCGTGATTGCTCGTTCCATGAGTGCCGGGTCGATATTGAACGTATCCAGCTGAATTTCCACAAACACCGGCTTCGCACCCAACCGTGAAATCGCGCCGGCCGTGGCAAAAAAAGTGAATGGGATGGTGATGACCTCATCGCCGGCCTTCACTCCCATAGCCATGAGGGAAAGCAAGAGGGCATCGCTTCCGGAGGCGCAACCGATCGCATAGCGGCTACCGATATACTGCGCCGTCGCCTCCTCAAATGCCGTGAGGCGAGGCCCGAGCACAAACCCCTGCTCGTCGCAGACAGCCTCTATGGCCAGCATCACTTCCGCCTTGATGACACGATATTGGGCTTTGAGATCCAAAAGAGGAACGTTCACAACAGGCTCCTTGGGTTACGAGTGTGACGCTGACCAGACCGAGCGAGAAGCCTTCCCGCCTCGCCAATCATCCAGAAACCTATCATACAGAAATTCATATTGTTTAACCATTTCTTCAAGATGGAATTCTTTCGGCAGCGCCTCCACAGACTGTACGCAGCCCTGTGTTCGACCGCCTCGATTCTGTAACACTCGGATGAGGTGCGCAGACAGTCCGGCAATATCCCCCGAGTCGCTCAACCACCCATGGCGGCCCTGGACAATCACTTCCTCAACACCCCCAACCCTCGTTGCCACAACAGGCAGACCGATGGTTCGTGCCTCCAAGAGAACACGCGGCAATCCTTCCCAATGAGATGTGAGCAGAAACGCATCGAACATTTTCATGACGGTTGAGATGTCTCGTCTCCATCCGGCGAGGTGCAATCGCGTATACAGCCCATTCACTTCGATCAGCGATTCAATCTTTGGGCGCAGATCTCCGTCACCAACCAAAACGAACCGGGCCTCAGGTACTGCGTCGCACACCTGTTTCGCTACAGCCACAAAATCTTCTGGAGCTTTCTGTGGTTTTAGACAGGCGACCGTTCCCACTAAAAAATCATCAGGCCCGACCCCGAATGATGCCCGTACGGCATGTCGCGTGCTCGTATCGAGCATAGTTTGAAAGGGCAGGGGATCAATGCCAGGCCTGACGACCGACACCTGCGTCCGGTCAAACAGCCCCCACTCAATGCCTTTCTTGACGTCAGCCTGAGCGACCGCTATCCAATGGGTCGTGATCCAGCCCGTCATCCGCTCAAGCAGGATCAAAGTACGGCGTAGCCAGGATGGCTGGGCCGGGGTGATACCGTACCCATGAATGGTATGAATAATCACCGGCACGCTCGCACACCATGCCGCCCACCGACCGAGAATACCGGCCTTCGAACTATGGGTATGGACAACCGCTGGTCGCAGACGACGGAACAGGCGCATTAGCTCAAGGAAGGCGGCAATATCGGCCAGGATATGAACTCGACGGGCGAGCGAGGACAGGACGTGAACGTCAACACCGGGGAGAGTTTTGGCTTCATCTGTGAGGAGTCCTCCTGGACCAGTTACCAGGAGGGGCCGGAATTTGCTCCGGTCAAGATGCGACACGGCATAGAGCGCGACTTCTTGTGCGCCACCCAACTCCAGCTTGGTGATGACATGACAGACGATCTCCACGCCACGCTCCTCAGGCAGAGGCTTTATGAGAGTAGCGATCTCTCAGACGCTCAGCGACTTGCTTCCCTTGCCCAATGGCATCTTCCATTGAGGTATGTTCCCATCGCCCATAGCGACCGACAGAGTAGATTCCCCGACGCTCAAGTTCGGCGAGGATCGCCGGTATCGCCTTCGCACGGTGGTGATCAAAATAGACATAGGCATAATGAAGGTCTTTGACGTCCGACACCACCAACTCATCGTCCTGGCGGAGGATGCCGGCCTGTTCCAGGCCGGCACGTGCCCGGTCGATCAACTGCTCTGCAGATTGGTGTTCCGTCGGCTTGTGCGACATCTCTACATACATCGAACTGCAACCAGGGCGCCCTAATGAAGGAGAAAAATTCATGGGGAATCCGGCACGGTAAAAGGGATATTCCACTTCAGGAAAATAGATCCAATGTTTATCCGACACCTGCTCACGGCCAATCCCCAAGTTGATATTGTAGACTGAGACCCAACGTAACGCAGCCGCCGCATCCTTCAATGGCGCGGGGAAATCAAGACAGCGACGGACCAGCTCAGGAATTGGGATGGTGGAAACCAACGACTCATATCGTTCCTCCCTCGTTCCCCCCTGCGCATGATCGCGAAAAATAGCGCGACGGCGCTTGGTATCCACTTCAACAAGTTCCGCGCCATGGGTGATGCCGTCGATCCCTGGCACGAACGATTCGGGGAGCACTTTGATGCCGTCGCTCGCAGGATAAAGAAACGACGGGTTATAGCCGAAGGCTTTGTCTTTGATGCCCAAGGCGCCGTTGACTACGTCCTTCAGCTCCGGTTTCGGCACCAGCCACGATACCCAATCTGATGTCAATTCATCCAGCGAGACTTGCCAAAGTTTTTCATTGAACGGCACCATGAAATGCTTGGCCATGCCTTCGCCGAGATTATCGAGAATCCACTGTTTGAATGACCGATCCTGGGGCGGAGGGCCGGCTTGCTGATTCGTGAGCGTCGAGATAAACCCCATCAAACATTCCCGCACCACTTCGGGCGGAAGGCCGAATGTATTGACCTGAAATGGGTATTCCGTATAGGTCCGGTGGGAATAGACGAATGATTTACGGGCATGCTTCTGGAGCTTCCCTT
>JANOOS010000045.1:0-9575 GCA_031421455.1 Nitrospira sp. | reverse complement strand
CAATCCAGCTGACCCGCGCTACAAAGCCTTCTATCGTGCGCTGGCAGAACGGAAACTGCCCTTCCTCAGCCATGTCGGCTACGAGTTCAGTTTAATCGGGAAGGATCAATCGGTCGGTGACCCGGATCGACTCCGTGTGGCGTTAGATGAAGGGGCCACGGTCATCGCAGGCCATGCCTGTAGTTATGGGCTCATGTTCTATGAGAAATTCTTGCCGACCTTTCAAGCCCTCGCCAAACGCTACCCTCATTTCTACGCCGATATCTCCGCCCTGACGCTGCCCAATCGTATGCGCATGCTACTGCAGCTCCGCCGCTATCCGGAGATTCACGAGCGCCTCCTCTTCGGCACCGACTATCCGCTGTCTGTGTTCCACGTTGCCGCTTGGGGGCGGGTAGCGTTTGGAGCGCTCCGTGGCATGATCTGCACCAAGAACCGCTTCGACCGGCAAGTGGCAGTGTGTCGTGGATTGAAGATCGGCTTCCGATCTCTGGGTGACGTCGTCGCACACCCAGAGTTGTCACACCATCCGTAATCGATGGAGCGAGACCAATTACTCGCCAGCCTGCGTGACAGGATCCTGTCCTTCGCAGCAATACGAGTAAGGAATGTTCAATGCGCAATTCTCGATGTTCAATTGAACATTCAACATTGAGCATTATAGTTACTGAGGCTTCTTACTCTCCGCAGGCATCGACCTTCCGCTTCTCTATCGCCGCAAGAGCTTCTTTTTTAATGGTTATTTTGTCCGCTTTCTCACCCTCAGGGACGGTACGTTCCACGTCTAGCGCTTCTGCATATAAACGGGCGGCCTCAACACAAGCTTTACTAGGCGGTGAGCCGCCTTGTCCGCACGCTGCAACGAAGATCGTACAAGCTAGCGCGGCGGTAATAGGTATGACAAACCGTGTGGTCATTGTATACATCCTCCAAATATTAGACGCCCAACCCCTGCATATACCGACGCTATAGTACGCAAAACATGCCCGGAATTTCCACTGTGATTGTCGTGCAGACTTAAAAACCTCTCACCAAAATCAACTTGTCCAGATTGACATGTTAAATGGATCGGCATAATTCCATTTTATAGCTGCGAAAGCGTGCGTCCCGAACCCGTATTATTCCCGAACGCTTCTGGTCCATGCGCAGATCCACTGCTGCAACAGGCCTTCGGCCGGCGGGCTTGTCCCTCGGACCCCTCAGCGTACCGCTGAGGTAGACGCCCTTCTTCCTAGCGCCCGGCCCCGGCTTGGGGGCGGGACAGTCGCCGCCACAGATGCCGAAACCAGTCTCCCGGTCTCCTCGCGCCAATCTCGCGACGAACCATCACGAATGAAGCTCCCCGCAGCAAGCTGCGGGGTATCTTGCGAAATTCTCCGAAGCCACTACCCTCCTTCGCCAAGGCTACGGAGGGTTCTCCTCGCCTTCATCCCCGTAGCAAGCTACGGGGTATTTGGCGAAGGAGAATAATATGGCATAAGTCATTGAATTTCCTCTTGTTAGCCAGCCTAGGCTCATAGGATCAAGCCATCTACATCGTCAACCAATACCCAGTTTCAACCGAGCAGCTCATGATCATCATCCCCTTCCGTTTATATTGAGTCCGGCGTGGGGCTCCTGCCGAATCTGATGAGCTGTTCGGCAAATCCGTCACGACAGCTTTTCAGGCAGTTCGCTGCCATGCATTCTGGCAAAGACATCCCAGTCGAACGGTTTAACCGCCAAGGCATGGAGCGGAATCGCTTCGATCGCGCCTCGCTCTCGGTAGGCGAGCATACACCCCACGATATCCTCCGGACGTTCAACCAAGCGGCGAACGGTTTCATAGGCCAAATGTTGGGCGATCGCCTTATCTTCAGGCGTTGGAGGAGCGCCCCGTAAAGTATGTCCGAGAATCGTGGCCTTAGTCGCCAGGGTCATTGAATACTGACCAGGCCACGCCTGCCGCTGTGGCCATCCCGCAATCACGCCGGCCACATAATTGACCAGGCCGTGCACGCCTCCCTCCCGATGATGGCGATGCGGAGTTCGTTCGGCTGCGATGAAGATGTGGCTCTTGTTCCGAACCCCCAACGTTCGCTTCAGCGTGCCGAGGATGATTTCATCGATATAGACATCGGGATCGGGATGCTCGTTGACCAGTATCCCCTCAGCCCTCGATTGATAGGCACAGGCTAAGGCAAGATGTCCTGACCCCGCGCCCATAACTTCGACGAAGAAAATACTTCCCATAGCGGCGCTCGTAGCCTTGAGAGACTCGATCGACTTATCCGCCAGGGCAACGGCCGAATGGTAGCCCAGCGAGGTCGTGCCATCGATATTGTTGTCAATACTGCCGGGAAGGCCCACGACCTGAACACCGAACCCTTCATAGATCGCCCGCGCGCCTCGAAGGCTCCCGTCGCCTCCCAGGACGACCAACGCTGCGTCTTTCAGAAATGGCGCGAGATGCCGTATTGCCACCTGCTGAACCTGTTCCTCCTTAAAGTCCTCAAAGCGGCTGCTGCCGATAGGGCTGCTCGCATGGCTGCTCATGCCGCGCGTATCCTCTTCGGTCACAGCTTCAATCCAATTGTTCGCGAGCCCCAGAAACCCATGTCGGACGAAGTGGACATCCAGACCGAATCGGTTGCCTGCAACGCGCAACTCTTTCAATGCAGCGCCGGCGCCGGCGAAATCTCCACCGGAGACTAACGCCACGATCCGTTTGATCTGTCCGGGTTTCAGCGCAACTCGATCCTTCCGCACCCGTTCGACCGCGACCCAGGATTCCCGCGAAGCCTTCTCCCGCTCCGACAGTCCAACTGCCGTGGAATAGCCCGACAATCGCCCCTTTTCGACCGCCAGGAGGACGACATTGTCTTGACTCTCTTTATAGTCGCTGAATTCGGTGAAGGCTTCATGAAACGGGCGTGGATCTAAATAGATCATGAGAGCCCGCAACGTGGAACTGTGCGTATACAGGCACGCCACTTTGCCCTGATTGGCTTGGCCCAGCTTATGAAGCCCGTCGATGACATCGACGTAGAGATCGAAAAACGAATTGCCGCCTGGATAACAATACAGCGGATCTTTGATCAGTCGTTTAGCAGCGGGGACATCAACCCCAAAAGTCTTAGCGAGCTCCTGGACCTCCACCGTTTTTTCCACACCGGTGATCCACCCAAAGTCCGACGACTCCAATGCAGGCGCATAATCGGGTTCACGAGGAGGGAGCGGGTCTCGGACAAGCGCAGCAACCACACGTTCAAAAAGCTGCCGGGTGTTGGGACTCCGGCTGATGAAGTGGAGAATCGTGCGTGGATCCAAGTAATTGGACAAATGGAGAAAGTCCAGTTGCTGTCCGACCACGCCGATCATCCTGGCCAGCGCAGCCCCGACGGAGTCGGCCCGTGGCACGCCCCGTTCCTGATCCAGTTGATTCGCCAATCGGCGCCCGACTCGATGGGTCTTACTCTCCACACGGGAGACACCGTGGCGCATCGTAAAGAACAGGGTGCGATC
Source organism: Nitrospira sp. (assembly GCA_031421455.1). GTDB lineage: Bacteria > Nitrospirota > Nitrospiria > Nitrospirales > Nitrospiraceae > Palsa-1315. Next base: position 6,071 of record JANOOS010000045.1, on the reverse strand, counting down.
GCCCAAATCGCGGGGCAACAACCAGAATTGCTCGTTACCCAGGTCCAGCACAATGCGCCCTTCCGCCAATTGCGGCGTGAGCTGCGAGCGCGGGACAATCGCTACCGGACGGCGCTGGGTCGGTTTCAACACCGATCCGATCGGCGCTCGTAATAATGGCTGCAGCTTCCCCTCCACCAATAAGCGATTCCAGGCGGCAAAAAATACCAGCGCGTCACCGGTACAGGCATCATCGATGATGGCTTGCCTTGCCGCCCGATAGGCGTCCGCTCCTGAGAATCCCTTTTGGGCCGCTTGGACAAACGCCTCGATCTTCGTCAGCGCAACACGGGATTGTCGGGCTCGGTCGTTCGAAGGGACCGGAATGGCCGGCAACAGCATTCCATCGACTGATGGGCGTCGTGCAAACTGTTCTCCATAAGCCAGCAAGCCTTCAATCGTCACGAAATCTATCGGATCTGTGTTACTCTGCATATTCCCTTTTCAACTCCCATGTGGTTTGCGCCACCGCATGTCGGTGGCGAGCATGAACAAACCTTGACGGGAGCATCATTGAGTGTCCGTCACATCTTGTCAAGAGCTGAGGAACGTAACATGCGAAAGGCAAAAATCGTCTGCACGATCGGGCCCGCCTGTGATTCGATGTCGATGTTGGATCGCCTGATCGAGCACGGGATGGACGCCGCTCGGTTGAATTTCTCTCATGGCACCCATGAATCTCACGCAGCGGCCATTAAGGCGATCAGACAGGCTGCAGAACATCGGCACAAGGCGGTCGCGATTATCCAGGATCTGCAGGGCCCCCGGATTCGAGTAGGCACTGTGCCGGATGAGGGAATCGAGGTGGGAGCCGGCCAGTTGGTGCGCTTACAGGCGATGCTCGCGCAAGCAGACGGCCAACTCGGCGCGCAATCCATTTCGCGGCCTGCAGTACCAGAAATCCCCGTGACCTATCAGTTCTTCGCGCGCGACATCCGGCCAGGCGCCAGGATTCTGATTAACGACGGACTCGTTGAACTGGTGGCCGATCGCATCATCGGCGGTTCCGTCGAATGCACCGTCACCACAGGCGGCAGAATCACGTCGCATAAGGGAATCAATCTACCAGGCACCCTGGTCAGTGCTCCCACGCTCACTGACAAAGATCGGGAGGACATTCGCTTCGGAATCGCGCAGGGCGTGGATTATCTCGCACTCTCGTTTGTCAGAGGGCCAGAGGACATCTTGGCAGCGCGGAAATTCGCCGCCGAATGCGGCAGGGAATTACCGATCATCGCCAAGATCGAACGGGCGGAAGCCGTGATCTCGCTGGACGCGATCTTGGAGCAAGCAGACGGCGTGATGATCGCCCGTGGCGACCTAGGCGTCGAAATGGACCCGGAAACCGTGCCGATGCTGCAGAAACGTATCATTCTAGAAGCCAACCGTAGTCGGCGACTTGTCATTACGGCCACACAGATGTTGGAATCGATGACGCAGGCCCTTCGCCCGACGAGAGCGGAAGCCTCGGATGTCGCCAATGCCGTCTTTGATGGCACCGATGCGGTCATGCTCTCGGCTGAAACAGCCATCGGCGCCCATCCAATCGAAACAGTTCAAGTCATGGATCGCATCATTCGAGCAGCCGAAGCAGAAACAACTCTGGGCTGGAAACCGAAGGTCGATATGCAGTCTGGAGAAGCATCTATTACGGAAGCGATTTGTGCCGCCGCTTCTTCCGCCGTCACGTCAATCAGCGCCAGCGCCATCGTGGCCTTCAGCGAGCAGGGCCGGACTGCTCGGTTGATCTCGAAACAGCGGCCACCCGCACCGATCATTGCCTTCACCCCATTTGAGCCAATCCGACAACGGATGGCACTCTATTGGGGCGTGCGCCCCTATACCATGGACCAGATCGAGCAGACCGATGCGCGCGTATACGAGGCCGAGCGACGATTAAAGGCAGAGGGATTGGTCACCACCGGTCAACGGATTGTGATTTTGTCCGGGACCAGACTCGGGCACCCAGGCGGGACCAACCTGATCAAGCTGCAGGAAGTGGGGTAATCCTCTGGCCAATAGGGCATTCTGAGTTCTCGTCGTCAGTCAGAGCCCTCACGACCGCCACTTGCACAGCGTTATCGATCTTGGATTCGTCCAATCTTGCTTTCGATCGCCCTCTGAAGTTTGTCTGCGGCTTCAGTCACGGCAAGCTCGATGGTCGCTGCCTCATGGCTCACTGCGAAAGGCTGAAGCCCGGCTAGTCTTGCTTCGAGCAAACAGCGTTTGTCGTCACCCTTCGACTTATGACTGTTTGTGTCGCTGAGGTGAGCCTCCACGCGGGTAATCCGGTCGCCAAAACGGCCGACAGCCCCCTCGACAGTGGCCTGGACGAGGCTCACGACATCTTCACGTCCCGTGATGTTGTTGTCTGTATGAACCTGAATCTGCATGAATCCCCCTTTCTCACAACGACCATTCACTCAACAAACCGGACCCTAGCGACAAGACTAATAAATGTCAATCGGATGATCGGGCAAGCCTAACCCGCATTATTCACGAAGACTTCTACTGCAACCGTCGATACGCCGCTACGACAAGCCTGACGGCAGGCGGGCTCGCCGCTCAGTCGGTCAACATACTGTTCAAGTATGCTTCCCTTCTTCGCGGCTCCGCGCGCCCGTCTCGCGAGGCGTCTCGGCGGTTTCGTCACGAACTCTCGTGAATAATGCGGGCTAAGTGGGGTTCCAGGCACTTGATCTCTTTCCATTGGGAGGGGTAGGCTGGCGGTGAAACTAGGAGGTGAAACATGAGACTCCTGCTCGTCGGCATCCTCGTTTTTCTTCCCCTGGCTGCCCAGGCCGAAAATATCGACAAACTTAGCGCCAACGAGTCCGACCCAAGTCCCGTATTCGATCCCTTTAGCGTGAAAAATCTCGGCGATCCGAACAGCGTCATCAACGAATTGGGGCTCTATGGCAATCCCTATAGCCCCGCATCGGCAACAAATTTCGAGGCGATCCCTGCCTCATCTCGGTATGATCAAGGCCGGCTGAGCACAAATCTCTATAATCCGGACTGGCTCCGTAATCCCTTCGGCCACTATGGCACCCCTTACTCACCCAACCAGTTCAACAATCGATAAGACACCGGCAGCCCTGTCCAGCAAGCAATCCCACGAATGAATGCGCAATCAATGGCTCCTGGAACCATTTTCTGTTCCAAGGTCAGAACACTATTTCTTTGACTCGATGCTCGGCGTGAACGTCCAGGTCCAGCCGGCCTTCTTGTGGATCAGAGACTTCTTGTCCGGCGAGATGCGTAGATTGTCCGAATCAGGAAACGGCATTCCGAGCATCACGGGCGAGGGCACAACCAGCTCTTCGGGTCGCACCTTGCGGCCGGCAGGCACCGGCTTCCGGCTGGCGGTGCAAGATTGCGCCACTTCAACCACGGGGTAGGTGGTTTGCACTTGCAGTTCGAGTGCGCCACCCAAACCGTCCTTGATCCCCAGAAGTTCATAGTGTTCGTACTCGCCCTTGAGTACTGGCGGCAGACAAGAAGGCTCCAAATCGCGTAGATTCTTGAGTGCAGATTTCGTGTTCTCAAAGCTGGGCGTTCCCACAAGCTTTGACTCGGACAGTTTCCATTTCAGATCGATCACGACACGGTCCGTCACATCCGCGCGTCCTGACCCTACGCCGGAATTACTGGTGATATTGGACTGGTCTTGATACTCGCCCACGATGTGGTAGCGCACAACGTCAACGCTACCCCAGCGACTCATGGCTTCCATATCCATCTGCTGAGCCAGCGCAGGGGTCAGTTGCAATGCAAACACAACGCACACAGTGATCATCAGCCGATGTGACAGCATTTCGTCCTCGCAAAAATTGTTAGAATGATCAGCTTGGAGCAGTTGGATATCTCAGCACATCCAGCTCAGCGTAGCACAAAATAATCAAAGGCTCCTGGAACCTTTCTCTGGCGAGACAGAGTGTGTGCAATGCCCAGTCGGCCTCACGATGCCGACACAGATCATCCTTGACCACTGGAATCCATCAATTGTGAAGTGGCGCTTCGAAACACACTGCTATGGCCCACGAGACTGTCCGCGCTACAAAGCCGGCCCGCCCTACCGAGTACCAGACCGCAGCCCGGGAATGGTGTATGTCGATGATGATGTGGAGCGCGAGGCGCGAGGGGAATGAGATCGACCCGTCAAATGTGTGATTGCAAGACTCGCCCAGGCTTTGAAAGAATATCGTGTTCGACGAAAATCACGGTTGAGTGCGGCCGGCATAGCGGCCGAGTGTCGCGACAAACGGGAACCGCAGCATCATGAACAGATTCAAGCAGACCGGGGGGCCGAGATGTTCGAGACCGATCTTCATTCCCAGTTGTCCCAAGGCCGGCTCTGCGCAATAGGTCCCGAACAGGCGATCCCACCAGGACACATTGAATCCGTAGTTGCTATTCGTCTCGCGAGGGTCCACCGAATGATGGATGCGATGCATGTCCGGCGTGACAACGAACCACCGGAGCACCGATTCGAGAGCCAGAGGGATCTTTACGTTACTGTGATTGAACAACGCCGTACTGTTCAGCACAATCTCGAAGGCGACTATCGCCAAGGGAGCAACCCCCAGCGCCATCACCGCCGCGCACTTCACCACCGTCGAGATGACGATCTCCACCGGATGAAACCGCACTCCACTGGATACATCAAGATCCAGATCGGAGTGGTGCATCATATGAAACCGCCAGAGGATTGGGATAAAATGGAACACCTGATGCTGCCAATAGATAATGAAATCCAGCGCCACGACAGCCAGTCCGAGTTCTAGCCACACTGGCCCGTCGAACCAGTTCAACAGCCCCCAGCCACGATCCTGAGCCATCGTCGCCACCGCGACAACACCTCCCATAAAAAACAGCCTGGCGATGACCGTGTTCAGGATCACGATCGTGAGGTTACCACCCCACCGGCAGAGCTTCGAGGCTGTCAGCATCCGGCGAGGCGCCAACAGTTCCCACGTCGCCATCACGCCGAGCACGGACAGGTATGAGCCTACTCGGATCAGATCTTCAGACGCCATGTCTCCTCCATCCCCTAAGGCCTGAGCCCCCTACACAGGGTAAGAGACAACGCATATGGAATGGATTCAAGCTGGGTAACAGGCGACCCGATAGGCATTTATTTGCAGCTATCTGAGCAAATCAAGGGGTTCTGGAACATTTTTCAGCTTCTGCGAGCACAGAGACAATACCAGCTACCTCGCTACCCTCTTCCGAAACCGCGCGTTGCACGAACACAGGAGGCCACCAAGATTGCTTTCCCATCTCCTTTCAAGCGTGCTCGTTCCTTCTCCAGGGATGGGGGTTGATTGATCTTCCACTGCGCGCGTCCAGCGAATGCTGGTTCATCTGGTCTATCTTGTCTATCTGGTTTGTCTGGTTGATCAGACTGGAAATTCATCCAGGAGAACCAGACAGACCAGAAAGACCAGCCAACCAGACAGACGAGCCCGAGCGCGTTGCGCGAGCACAGAAGATCATCAGGCTCCATCCCCTCCTCTGTCGCTGAAACGACAACGGCGAGACGTGGGATACCCACGCCTCGCCGTGTACTTGACGCCAACCCGAAGGCTGACGCTGTTGCTCTAACTATGAATGGAAAGAGATATCGACGTATGACTCACGGCCTGATAGGCAAAGGCCACGCTGCTGCTCGTAGTCGCCGGTGTCTGGACCTCGTTTGCAGGCTGATTATGATCATGTTCCCGCTCGCCTCGCAGTTCCTTCCCCAAATCCTCGCGGAGCTTCTGCAGGAAGTCCGGAAGATACTTCTGGACCTTGCGCGAGTCCACATTGGTCTCCTGCAAGGCGTCCAAGATCTGCTGAACCAACGACCTGGGCTGCTGCGTCTGTTGAGCAGGGGCACTGAGATGTGTGACGTCGGTTGTATTCGCAACCGGCACAGAAGTCGATGGCGGGGTGGGCGCCGTGGTACCAGTGGACGGTTGCGGGATCACCGCAGCCGTCGCAGGCGCCCCACCCGGGGTAGTTGGGTTAGACGTACCATTAGGTAT
>JANOOS010000044.1:0-7971 GCA_031421455.1 Nitrospira sp. | reverse complement strand
TGACCGCTAGAAGCGTATGATCCGCCGCTACCCGTTGTTTGCCCGACCGTTGGCTGGTCTGGGACCATGGGAGCGCCAGAGTCCCCGCTGATCGATGCGCCATTGCTCAGAACCGCCCCTCCCTCGCTTTGCACGTCACGCCGGTAAGGCATGAACCAATGCCTTGAATTGACGGCCACGGTCTTGATAGTCCGCAAACATGTCGAAGCTGGCACAAGCCGGGGATAACAACACGACGTCACCCGGCGATGCCCCCTGCGCGGCACAATCCACGGCGTCCCGCAAGGTGGTTGCCTCAGTCAGCGTGGCGACACCTTCCCACGCTTTCCGTAACAGCGGCGCCGCTTCCCCTATCAGAATCACACGTGTGACCCGCCGACTGACCGCCTGGGCGAGTCGCGAAAAGTCGCCACCCTTATCCCGCCCACCGGCAATGAGCCAAATCGGTTGATCGATACTTTCCAGCGCCTTGAGGGTAGCATCGACATTCGTCCCCTTCGAATCGTTTACAAACCGGACCCCCCGACGCTCGCGAACGATTTCAAGAGCATGCTCGAGTCCGGGAAATGCCGCGAGGACACGGCGAATCACGTCGAGAGGACAACCGCACAGCAAGCCATAGGTCGCAGCCGCCATGACGTTCTCCACGTTGTGGTTGCCGATGATGCGGATCTCACTTCGACGACAGATCTCTTGCCGTACCCCGGTCACCGTCGTCACGATCCGGTCGTCTTCCAGGTAGGTTCCTCCGGATAAATCACCGCCGAGCGTCGACGTGGTCGTAAACCCCAGACGTTTCCCAGCGACGCGATGTCGCAGCCCGGCCACACGGCCATCGTCAAGGTTGAACAGGGCAAAATCCGATGCCGTTTGATTTTCAAAGATCCGCTGTTTAGCCGCGATGTATTCGTCCAGCGACTCATACCGGTCCTGGTGATCGACCGTCACGTTGAGCAGGGCAGCAATCCAGGGATGGAACCGATCGATTGTTTCCAGCTGAAAACTGGAGACCTCGACGACGAGATAGTCGAACGGACTCGGCTTCCCCGCCTGACCGGCACGAAGGTCTTCCACTGCCGCCTCGCTCAAAGCGGTGCCCAAGTTTCCTCCGACAAACGCCCGCTTCCCGCTCTCGGCGAGAAACTTGCCAATCAAAGTCACAGTCGTGCTCTTGCCATTGGTGCCCGTGATGGCGAGGAGCGGACTTCTGAAAAACTGAGAGGCAAGCTCCAATTCGCCGATCACCTTCACGCCGCGCCGACGCACCGCTTCGAGCGGAGCCAGTCGATAGGGCACTCCGGGACTGATCACCACCAGGTCAGCCTCGTCGAGCGACGACTCGTACCGTGCCCCGACAGTCACGCCGACGTGATCGCGGTCGATGCCGCCGAGGACTGCCGCCAGCTCAGTCGATTCCTTCCGATCGGCCACCGTGACACGTGCCCCCGCCGCCTGGAGTAACCGGCAAGCCGCGACACCGCTTCTGGCAAGCCCCATGACCGTGACACGCGCTCCAGCCAACTCCACAGCCGTCTCTCCTACCATGCCATCACCGCAGCTTTAAGGTACTCAGGCTCAGCAATGCCAATAAAATGGCAATGATCCACAAGCGCACCACAACCTTGGGCTCCTCCCACCCCTTCATCTCAAAGTGATGATGGATGGGTGCCATGAGAAAAATTCGTTTCCCGCGTGCCTTGAACGAGATCACCTGAAAAATGACCGAGACCGCTTCAATCACAAACACTCCGCCGACCATCAGGAGTAGCAGCTCGTGCTTGCTGATCACCGCAACCGTACCCAGCGCCGCTCCCAGCGGAAGCGAGCCCACATCCCCCATGAATACGGAAGCCGGATAGGTGTTGAACCACAGAAATCCAAGACTTGCCCCCAGAATGGAGGCGGTGAACACCGCAAGTTCACCCGCGCCTTCGATGTGCGGAATGAGCAGATAGTCCGACATGAGCCGATGGCCGGCGACATACGCCACGATCGTATAAGCCAACGACGCGATCATGACGGGGCCAATCGCGAGCCCATCGAGACCGTCGGTCAGATTGACGGCATTAGAACTCCCGACAATGACGATTACAGCAAAGGCGACATACATCCAGCCGAGATCCGGAACGAAATTCTTGAAAAACGGGATGCTGAGCTTGGTCGTATAGCCCGGCAGGAAATAGAGGACCAGTGCGATCGCCAAGGCCATCGCCACTTGCGCCGTGATTTTCTGTCCCGCCGACAACCCTTTCGATTGGGTCTTGATGAACTTGAGATAGTCATCGGCAAATCCTATCGCCCCAAACCCCAGCATGGCGGCGAGCACAAGCCAGACATACGGCTTCGCGATATCGCTCCACAGGAGCGTCGAGAGGACCACCGCGAAGAGGATGAGAATCCCCCCCATCGTAGGCGTGCCGCTCTTCGCCAAGTGGCTTTTGGGACCGTCGCCGCGAATCTGCTGGCCCAGCTTAATGTCTTGTAATTTCTTGATCACCCAGGGGGCCAGCACAAAGGCGATCAAGAACGCCGTCACGGCCGCATAGATGATCCGAAAGCTCAAATACCGAAAGACATTCAGGAATGAATAATCCGTATGAAACGGATACAACCAGTTATAGAGCATGCGGTCTTTACCTTAAAAAATGAGTGGGCCTATCCGACCAACCCGTGAGCCGGCTGGACGCCGACTCCTACGATGCCTGCTTAGTGACTGCCCTCATCCCCGTCAGAACCTGTACAACCTGTTCCATTTTCATCCCGCGAGAGGCCTTCACCAACACCACGTCACCTTGCCGTACAATCCTCTTGAGGCGATCAGCCGCCGCCGCCGCATCCACCACTTCGTCTATCTGCGAACCTGCCATCCCGCCCTGCCGGGCACCTTCCCCAAGTTCACGACCCAACGTCCCGCAGACGATCAGCCGCGAGAGCCCTTGTGCAGCAAGAAATTCCCCAACGTCCCGATGCATCCGGACTGTTTCAGAGCCGAGCTCTAACATGTCTCCCAGCACGGCAATCCGTTCGCGCGCAGGACTCCACTGGGCCAGCAATTGGAGCGCAGCTTTCATCGACGCGGGGTTGGCGTTGTAGCAATCGTTGATGATATGGACGCCGTGATGAGTCACCACCTGCGACCGCATCGCGGCGGGACGGAATCGGCCCAGCCCCTGGGCAATCATCGACCCGGACAAATTCAATGAAGCACCCACGGCCGCCGCAGCGAGCGCGTTGATGACGTTGTGCGTGCCATGCACCTTGATTCGAACGATCGTGGGACGACTCTTTCCAGGGAGGTGCAAGCGAAAGGTCGTGCCTTGGCGCGCATCGGAGATGATCCCGCTCGCACGGACATCGGCCATCTCCGACAATCCAAACGACATGACGCGACACTGCGCGCGCGCGGCGAGGTAGTCGAAGTAGGTATCGTCGGCGTTCAGAATCGCCATGCCATCGGCCGGAAGCATGTCCAATAATTCCGCCTTCGATTGCGCCGATCCTTCCATGCTTCCCAAAAACTCGAGATGATCGGGGCCGATATTGGTGATCAACCCGATCGTGGGCCTGACAATCTCACAGAGCCTGGTCGTCTGCCCCTGCTGATCCACACCCATCTCAATGACGGCTGCCTGATGGCGAGCCGTGAGCCGAAACAGGGTAGAGGGCACGCCGATCCGATTGTTGAAATTCCCCTCGGTCTTCAGCACCGACCACCGCTGAGCTAACACCGATGCCACCATATCTTTCGTCGTCGTCTTGCCGTTGCTTCCGGTCACCGCCACCATGGGAATAGTGAACCGGCTGCGATAATGTGTCGCTAACTGCTGGTAGGCAAACAGCGGATCCCGCACACCGAAGAGAAAGGGTGCAGACGATCCCTCGATCCGGCGTACCGCTGCGGAGCGAGGAGGAAGGCGATACTCATCGTGGACGATGGCTCCCGCTGCACCCTTCGCAAGTACGTCCGGCACAAACTCATGACCGTCGAACCGATCGCCTCTGAGCGCAACGAAGAGGTCGCCGCGGCGGATCGATCGGGAATCCGTGCCGATCTGTCTGATCCGACGCTTCCCCGATAACGTGTCCTGCCCCGCAAGAACTTTCACGCTGATGACTTCTCGTAACTCCTCGATCGTAAAGAGTCCCATCAATTCCTTATCCTGGGCGATTCCGGCTGTAGCCTGGATTTTCACGCGCAATCCCGCAATTGCTGAATCGCCTCGCGAGCCACCTCACGGTCGTCAAAATGAAACTTCTTGGTACCGATGATTTGATAGTCCTCATGTCCCTTGCCGGCGATGAGCACCATATCGTCTCGACGCGCTTCGTGGATGGCTGCGCCGATCGCCTCACGGCGATCCGGCACCATGTGATACTGCACATGTTTGCGGCGCGCCAACGCATCGCGCACGCCGATCTCAACTTCATGGAGGATCGCCATCGGATCCTCGGTTCGAGGGTTATCCGACGTCAGAATCACCACGTCGCTGTATTCCACGGCGACACGACCCATCTTAGGCCGCTTCCCTCGATCCCGATCACCACCGCAGCCGAACACGGTAATGATCCGTCCGGTCTTCAACGTCTGGGCTGCCGTCAGCAGGCGGAGAAGCGCATCTTCTGTATGGGCATAATCGACGACGACGGTAAAATCTTGCCCGGAAGAGACCCTCTCGAAGCGACCAGGGACATTGGTAATCTGGGCGGCCGCTTCGCAGACCTGATCGGATGTCGCTCCACTATGCAGCGCCACTCCAATCGCTCCCAATAAGTTATAGACGTTGTGCTCCCCGACCAACCGGCTCTCGACCGCAAACGATCCCGCTGGAGTTGCTGCAGTAAAAGTGGTCCCGGCAAGCGAGAGACGCACTCGTTCCGCCTTGATATCGGTTTGGCTCTTAATGGCATAGCCCCAGGCCGGCACGGGGCAGGCTGCCAGGATTGCACCCCCTCTGGGATCGTCCAAATTGACAATCGCGCGCTTCCCGGCCTTCTGCCCTCCGGCCAATCCGGTAAAGAGCCGCAACTTCGCCTCAAAGTACTCGTCCATGGTGTGATGAAAATCGAGGTGATCCTGCGTAAGGTTCGTAAAAACCGTCACGTCATACTCGCACCCCGCGGTCCGGTCTAACGCAAGCGCGTGTGACGATACTTCCATCACAGCGGCATTCAGTCCGCCCTCGACCATCTTCGCCAAGAGTGCTTGAAGATCAAGTGCGCCGGGCGTCGTGTGCGAGGCAGGAAGCGTCTCCTGCCCGATCTGGTAACCCACCGTACCGATCAATCCTACCCGCCGGCCGATTCCTTCCAGTAATGATTTGCAGAGGTATGTCGTCGTTGTCTTCCCATTCGTGCCCGTCACACCGATCATCTTAAGATGGGCGGAAGGATCTCCATGAAACCGGCTACCGAGAAGGCCGAGCGCCTTGCGTGAATCGGCCACCCGCACGAACGGTACCGGCCCCGAAGCCACAGTCGCCTGCGCAACCACCGCACCCGCGCCGGCCTTAATAGCCTGTTCGACAAATCTGTGACCATCGACGCGCTCACCCTTGACCGCGACAAAGAGACTCCCGGCCGTCACAGCCCGCGAATCGTCCGTGATGGCATGCACCGGGAGGCCCGCATCGCCACGCTGCTCCAGAATCTCGACCTGTCCGCGAAGCACTGCGAGCAACTGCGTGAGGGTGATGGGATTACGCGCCATAGGCTTTCAGTGATCCTTCATCGCCAGTGCGATTTTCACTGTGTCGTCTCTGGACACGCCAAGATAGTTGAGCACCTGCTCCCCAACCTGCCCAAAGACCGGCGCCGCCACGGTCCCGCCCCAGGCTTCGCCTTGAGGCTCATCCAGGATCACGATCATCGCCAGCCGCGGAGATTCCGCCGGCACATACCCGACAAACGATCCGACAAACTGCGTGGAGGAATAAGCGCCGGTTCGCGAATCGATTTTTTGCGCGGTCCCGGTCTTACCCGCCACGCGAAAACCCGGGATAGCCGCCTTGCTTCCGGTCCCATTCGTCACAACACCCTCCAGCACCGTCGTCATCGTCCTGGCCGTCTCCGGTGACACCACTCGCCGCCGCACTTGTGGCAATACTTCCCTAAGCAAGCGACCTTTCTGGTCGCGCACTTCGGACACCACGTAGGGCTTCATCATGACACCCCCATTGGCGAGCGCCGCCACTGCCGACACCATCTGCAGAGGCGTCACCCCGATCTCTTGTCCTATCGAAATCGAAGCCAGCGATCGGCGGCCCCAGTCTTTGGGCGCCTTCAACAGTCCATTCACTTCGCCCGGCAAGTCGATCTCAGTACGTTGACCGAATCCGAACACTTGAAGGTAGCGATAGAGCCGCTGCTCTCCGAGGGCTATCCCGACTTTCGCGACACCGATGTTGCTGGATTTCTGAATCGCCTCAGAGAACGTCATCCAGCCCAATTTGTCATGGTCATGAATCGTCGTATTCGCGATTACCATACGGCCGTTTTCACCAAAGACCATAGTACTGGGCGTCATCACTTTCTCTTCAAGCGCTGCGGCTCCAACCACTATTTTCATGGTCGACCCAGGCTCGTACGTATCCGTCAAAGCCCGATTGCGCCACCGATCTGGCGTCAACGCGGCCACGACATTCGGGTCGAATCGTGGACTGACAGCCATCGCGAGAATCGCACCGGATTGCGGCTCCATGACGATGATCGTCCCGGACTTGGCATGAGTATGGGTGACGGCCTCTTCGAGTTCTTTTTCTGCAATATATTGAATGACCTCGTCGACTGTCAGCGTAAGAGCATGTCCCGGCGTTGGCGCTTGCTCCGCCACACCCTTAGGAAACACCGTGCGGCCGAATGCATCCCGCTGCAACACGGTGACTCGCTTTTCTCCATGCAGGTGCGAATCGTATCGGCGCTCGAGTCCCTCAAGCCCTTGCCCGTCCATTCCAGAAAATCCGAGGACATGGGCCAGCAACGGGCCCTTGGGATAATACCGCCGCCCCTCCATCACCACACCGATGCCGTCCAAGGACAATTGCTCAAGCCGACGGCCTTGCTCAGGATCGAGCTTTCGTGCCAACCACACAAAGCTCTTGTCTTGCCGCAGCTTTCTCTCAAGCTCCTCGCTTCGAATATGGAGCACCGGAGAAAGGTGACGGGCGACGACCGACGGGCTCTCCATCGACGTCGGTACGCCGAACACGGATGGTACCTCCATGTTCATGGCAAGCACTTTGCCGTGCCGATCCATTACCGTGCCTCTGGCTCCCTCGAAGGACTCAGTCTTTTGATGTTGCCGATCGGCCTTGGCCGTGAGTTCTGCAGCTTGAAGCACTTGGAGCGTGACCAGCCGGAACAGAATGATACCGAACCCGCAGAAGAGCAGGAACAGCATCAGATAGCGACGACTGCGAGAAGGGCCGGGAGTCACTCGTTCCTCCTCCCGGTTGAATCATGTCTCGCCAGACGGACTTGCACTATGGGTGGAGGTACCGGGATCGGAGCTTCTTCCTGCAGATGCACCATCAGCACTTGTCCCTGCTGTGGCGGAATGAGCCCCAACTTTTCCGTCGCCACCTTCGCGATTCGCTCTGGAGCCGTCAGCGCAGAAAACTTCACTTGCAATTGATCCCGCTCTCGCTCCAGCAACACCTTCTGGGTTTTCAATCGTTCGATCTGATAACCCACCCGAACGACATCGACGCGTTCCCACACAAACATGAAGACCAGCAGCACGCCGGCCACAATCGTCAACATCTTCATGAGTGACCCTCCTTGGACACCCGCTGGACAGCCCGCAACTTGGCACTGCGGGAGCGGGGATTCCGATCTGATTCTTCTCTGGTAGAAACCTGCGGCTTCTTGGTGAGCACGACCAATGCAGGATCCTCCTTGCCGGAGAGCGCCCGAAACGTGTGCTTCACAATCCGATCTTCGAGCGAGTGGAATGAAATCACACAGAGGCGGCCG
>JANOOS010000043.1:0-5978 GCA_031421455.1 Nitrospira sp. | reverse complement strand
ATCCTGCTAGCCGGCATTATTCACGAGGGTTCGTGACGAAACCGCCGAGACGCCAAGCGAGACGGGCGCGCGGAGCCGTGAGGCCCCGATGCGTACTCGTGCAGTACGTTGAGGGTCCGAGCGGCGAGCCCGCCCGCCGTCAGGCGCGTCGTCACCGCGCTTGCGAGGTCGAGCGCCATTAACATGATCTTGGCGCGAAGAACCGTTTCTATAGTGGATCTTGACGTCTCTCTCTGACGGTTGCAGTAGAAGCCTTCGTGAATAATGCGGGCTAAACATCATTCATGAATAGACACGCGCAGAAACGAATGTTAACCGCCCCATGTGCACGCAAGTGAACACAGTTCTACCCCGAAGAAGTAGGGTTGACAGTGGGATACCTCCAACGGTACAAAATACATACACAAATATGAGCTTTCGTTTGCTTGCTCATCCTTCAGGAGTCGGCTCCTGAAGACCGCACCATGCGAGAGTGGCGGAACTGGCAGACGCGCGAGACTTAGGATCTCGTGGGTAACCGTGGGGGTTCAAGTCCCCCCTCTCGCACCAGACCACGACCAGGCAACCTGCGCAAGGTTCCTCAAGAAAAAAAGGGTACGTGCCAGCTATGAACATGGAAGTGACTGAACTAGGACCAATGAAACGCGCCCTCAAGATTGAGGTGCCGGCTGATGAGGTCACTCAACGGCTTGCCCGCGCCTACGTCGAGCTGAACCGCCAGGTCAATATCCCAGGATTTCGCCCCGGCAAGGTACCCTTGGCCTTGCTGGAAAAGCGCTATGCCAAAACCGTGGAAGAGGACGTGATCCGAAGTCTCGTGCCGGACTTCTACGAAAAGGCCGTCCGTCAAGCGGGAATTGTGCCGGTCCACGTTGAAATCCCCCCGCTGGACAGAGTCAAGATTAAGAAGAACGAGCCATTTACATTTACCGCGACCGTCGAGATCAAGCCAAAAATCGCCTTGCGGGACTATAAGGCGCCGAGTCCGATGTCACTCAAGCCCGACAATCGTACCATCACCGACGAACAGCTCGACCGTGGCCTTGAAGTCTTGCGCGAACAACATGCCCGCCTGGAGGCCACCCCGACCGGCCATGCCATCGTGGACGGAGACTATATCGTCCTGGACCTGCAAGGCACACTCGATGGCACACCGTTGGAAGGCACGAAGAAGGAAGGTCAACTCCACAAGGTCGGGTCACACGCATCCGTCTTGGGCTTGGAAATTGATTCGCATGTCGGGGGGAAGAAAGAGGGAGAGGCGCTCGAAATTTCCCAGCCGTACCCAGCCAGCCATCCCGATCCTCGCGTTGCCGACAAGACAGTCGTGTTCACGCTGACGATCAAATCCGTCAAGGAAAAGAAGCTGCCGGCCCTGGACGATGAATTTGCCAAAGATTGCGGCCCCTACAACTCGCTCCAGGAAATCAAAGACAAACTACGGGAGGGGATGGAGCAGGCGTTGAAGCGAGAAATCGAAGACACCCATAAGGATACGATCATCAAACGGCTTGTAGAGACCCATCACTTCGATCTCCCGGAAACCCTGGTGGAGCGTGAGCTGGAAGCCATCATCCGCCAGCATGTGCAGCAACAGCACCAGCGGAAGGGTGGCGCCCAGGAATCGCCCAGTACGGAGGAGCTCACAAGCCTGCGCCAGGAGCATCGGGACGAAGCGGCACGCCGTGTGAAGCTCAGCCTCGTGCTAGAAGAGATCGCCGAAAAAGAAGGGCTGACAGTCACGCAAGACGATTTCAATGCTGAAATCATGCGGTTGGCCTCGGACCTCAAGATGCCGGCCGCTGAGCTCGTCAAGATGATCAAAGCCGGCGGACAAGAGTCTATCGAAGAATTACGTACCAGGACTTTGGTGGATAAAGCCCTGGATTTCGTCTACCGCAACGCGGTGATTCAGGGGTAGTGCCGAGCGGTGCAGGGCGCAGCAAGTGAAGTAGGTTGAGGTCGAGGTTAAGGTTGAGTGATGATCAGATTCTTCAATCTCAGCCTTGACCTGAGCCTTAACCTTCCGGAAAGCTGGCGGACTTTTTCAGCATCCCGCTAAGTGGAAAGGAAAGACGTGCATGCTAGTTCCCATCGTTATTGAGACAACTAACCGAGGCGAACGCGCCTACGACATTTACTCTCGGCTCCTGAAAGACCGGATCATCTTCCTCGGTGCGCCGATCGACGACATCTTTGCCAATCTGATCATTGCTCAGCTCTTGTTTCTTGAAGCGGAGGATCCTGAAAAAGACATCAATCTCTACGTCAATTCCCCCGGGGGAAGCGTCACGGCGGGATTGGGCATTTACGACACCATGCAGTATGTGAAGCCCCCGATCAACACCATCTGCCTGGGCCAGGCCGCCAGCATGGGGGCCTTCCTGCTCACCGCCGGAACCAAAGGGAAGCGATTTGCCCTGCCGAATGCGAGGGTCATGATTCACCAGCCCATGGGCGGATTTTCAGGGCAAGCCACTGAAATCGACATTCATGCCAGAGAGATCTTGAAAATCCGCGAACGACTCAATGAGATCATGGCCAAACATACCGGCCAACCGCTTGAGAAGATAGCCCTGGACACCGAACGGGACTACTTCATGTCGGCAGAAGAAGCGAAGCGGTACGGTCTCATCGACGAAGTCATTACACGGCCACCGAAACTCCTCAAGGCCGTCGGTGGCGATGCAGTGAAAGACGCGACCAAGGATAAGTAACAAGGGGGGGAGCGCATGGGGAAGCCGGATAAGATGGATCGACATCTGCGTTGTTCGTTCTGTGGAAAGAGCCGCGACGAAGTCCGCAAATTGATTGCCGGACCCACCGTCTACATCTGCGACGAGTGCGTCAACCTCTGTAACGACATCATTGCCGAGGATTGGGAAGAAGCCAAAGAAGAGATTTCATCGAAACTCAAAAAGCCGGTGGAAATCAAACACCACTTGGACCAATACGTTGTGGGGCAGGAGCGGGCCAAACGAATCCTCGCGGTAGCCGTTCATAACCACTACAAGCGAATCTCGTCCAAGGATAAAGACGTTGATGACGTGCAACTCCAGAAGGGCAACATCCTCATGCTGGGGCCCACCGGCACAGGGAAAACACTGTTGGCCCAAACCCTTGCGAAGTACTTGGACGTCCCCTTTACGTTGGCCGATGCGACCACGCTCACCGAGGCAGGATACGTCGGTGAAGACGTGGAAAACATCATACTGAAGCTTCTGCAAGCTTCGGACTACGATGTGGAGCGGGCCGAGCGTGGTATTGTCTACATCGATGAAATCGACAAGATCAGCCGCAAGAGCGACAGCCCTTCTATTACCCGCGACGTTTCGGGCGAAGGGGTTCAACAGGCGCTGCTCAAGCTCATTGAGGGAACCGTTGCCAACGTGCCGCCTCAAGGCGGGCGCAAGCATCCGCACCAAGAATTTATTCAGGTCAATACGAGCAACATCCTCTTCATCTGTGGCGGAGCATTCGTCGGGCTCGAACACATTATCGAGCAACGATTGAATCGGAAGGCGATGGGATTCGGAGCCGAAGTTCGCGGACGGAGCGAGATACGGCTTGGCGAACTGTTCTCGAAAGTTCAGCCGGAAGACTTCCTCAAGTACGGCTTGATTCCTGAGTTCGTCGGTCGGCTGCCGGTCGTCGCCACTTTGGATGAGCTGGATGAACGAGCCCTCATTCGAATCCTGACCGAACCGAAAAACGCGCTCACGAAGCAGTATGAGAAACTACTCTCCTTTGAAAAGGTGAAGCTCAAGTTCACGGAAGGCGCGCTCGGGGCGATCGCACGGAAAGCGTTTCTCCAGAAAACCGGGGCGCGCGGCTTGCGCGCCATCCTCGAGGACGTGATGCTGGACGTGATGTATGATGCCCCCTCTCAGAAGCAGATTAAGGAAGTCCTCATTACCGAAGATGCCATCCTCGGCAAGCACGCTCCCATCCGAATCTTTGAACAAGACAAGGATGTGAAGACCGCCTAAGTCATTATAACTGTAGCCTTTTTACTCGCCCAACGGGCGCTCGACGCAGAATCACCCAGGCCAGGAACACCCTGGCCTGGGTGATCCCTCACCTCTTCCATTCTGGAATACTCCTTGCTCTCTCTTCCTCCCGAACCTTGACGCTCCTCAGACTCTACGCTTTCCCTCGACAAGATGAAATGCTGCGCTATACTTGCGCTACAGATTGAACGTGGAGGACCTGTGAGATATCCCGTGTCTTCAAGCCTTCGACACAAGGGGAAGGCTCTTGACCTTGATGCAAACCGTGAATTGATCACCCTCCTGGGGATCAATGGCGAACCTATGGGCAACCTATCCTGGGACTTCGTCATCGACCAGATTCTGGCCTACCGTAAGCCCCAGGCGAGTCGGGAAACCAGAAATGAGCCGCGCGTGACGCTCACCTTCCATGTCAAATACACAACCCCGGAAGGTCAGCAGCTTGAAAGTCGCGCAGGAGGTATCGGCGGAGGCGGGCTCTTTATCGAAAGCCTGAGCCCGCTACCGATCGGCACCACGCTCGCTCTTGAATTTTCTTTACCGGAGGAGCCGGCGAAATGGTTTCCGGCAAAGGGTCTCGTCGCGTGGGTCTGTCCTAAAGCAGACCAATATACATTTAGCCCCGGCATGGGAGTGCGCTTTACGGAGATTGACCAGGAAATCCGTAACCGTGTGCTGGAACTGGTAAAGTCCCTCCAGACTGTTGAAACGCCGGCCTAGTCACTATGCCTCTAACACTGGATCGTCCCGCATTCAATACTACATGGAACTGAGCATGAAATTTCCTGTGATCACGACGGAAAGCCATGAAGGCAAAGTCCTTGAGATAAATGCCGACCAGGAAGTGCTCATCCTTCATAGCGCCACAGGAAAACTGCTCGGCGCCCTATCGTGGGGAGCAGTCATAGAACAAATTCTTGCCACCGACGATGACGTGCGATTCGCCCATGCGCGGTCTCATCCGAGAGCCCCACTCGCCATGAAGGTTCGCTGTACAACCCCGGAAGGCAAACAGTTCGACAGCTTAACCGGCGGCATCGGTGCAGGCGGTTTGTTCATCGAAAGCAGCACCCCGCTGCCTCCTGGGACTGAACTATCCGTCGAGTTTTCACTGCCCGATCATCCTTGGGAAAAACACAAGGCTAAAGCGAAGGTCGCCTGGACCCGTAACAAGCCTGAACGGAATCTGCTCTTCCCCGGAATGGGTGTCAAGTTTACCGATATCGACGAAAAGGCCCGCATCGAGCTGGTCGAACTTGTCGATGCGTTAAATCGTTCACGCGTAACGGCTTAAATTCCCCGTTTCGCCCAGCGGCGCACCCCGCTGTCCGGATCCTTCAGAATCGCCGATTCAAGCGCGGCCCTGGCATCAGGGCCGCTAAGTATTCCCAAGCGATAGGCCGCTTCTGCACGCACCCCTGGCGCGGGATCTTCAGCTAGACGTTCTCTGAGCCAAGGAGAAACCGCCGACCCTCCCCATTCACCCACTGCCGCCACAATGCCCTGACGAACCTCCGCATCGGAACCACCCGCTGCTGCGACAAGCGCGGGAATCGATTGGCTTGCATCGACTTGCAGCAATGCCTGCACCGCCGCTTTCCTAATCGTTGCATCCGAAGATCTCAGTAACCCTACGACAGGCTGAAGCAATCGAGTACCTGGCTCAATCTCGCCGATTGCCACAACAGCTGCCTGCCGAACCGATTCGACAGAATCCTCCAGTGCCTGTGTCAACAGGGCTACTACTTCCTCGGTAGCAGTGGGTTTCAAGCGCCCCATGGCCAGTACCGACGCTTCGCGGACTATGGCTGCCGGATCGTGCTTGATGGAGAGAATGGAGTCCACAGCTCGCGGGTCGCCAATCTTGCCCAGAGACTCTACAGCAACCCGCCGCACCTCCGGCGCCTCATCACGGAGCAATTCCAGCATGAGAGAAAATGTGCGCTCCCTGGATGAAGGCGGAGAATC
>JANOOS010000042.1:0-2693 GCA_031421455.1 Nitrospira sp. | reverse complement strand
CTCGACTTTCCTTACTAACCCCCATACCGATGGGTGACCGCGGTCGCCCGCAGGGTTTTAGTACGGTTGGTTGTAAAATGGCAGAGCGGTGTGCGATAAGCGCGACTTGCGTGATGTGTGAGAGGGATGAGGGTTCGAGGTCCGAAGTTCGAGGTTTTCGGAACTTCGAACCCGGAACTTCGAACTTCGTGTCGCCCTTTTCTCGCTCGTCTCGCGTGAGTCAGACATTGGCGATTACAGCAGAAGCATTCATGAATATGTTTGGGATAGGGCTCGCAGGAGCATGAGGTTGTATCGGTTCGTTCTCGCCGCATTTCTCGTCTTCCTTTCGCTTTCCCCCTCACTGGTTCTGGCGGATGGATTCGGTCCGTTTCCTGTCAGAAACTTCCAGCCCATACACCAGCTGGTCTTGAGCATGCCGGGTGATCGTGCTGCTGTGCTGAAGCAGGGCGTAGTGGATTTTCGAGTTGAACTTGCGGAAACCGCCAGCGTTTTTAACGATCAAAATTCAGGGGCCACCGCGACGATGAAATTTGAGACCCTGCGTTCCGGTGTGTTTCTTCGGTATGGGGTGGCGGAGCGATGGGAACTTTCTGTGGAAGTTCCAGTGCTCTATCGCTCCCGCGGGTTCATGGAAGGAGCCATCAAAGTCGTTGAACGGGCGACAACCGGCTTGGCGCCGGCTCGCGATGGACTGGACCAGGTGGACTATGTATTCAACATCTCGCGCGGAGGCCGCACGATTGCGAGCGGACGCGAGGGAGTCGTGGGATTGGGCGACAGCACGGTGATGAGCAAGTATCAATTGTTGCTGGAGACTGCATCGATGCCGGCGGTATCAATTCGTACCGCGCTCAAGCTTCCCACTGGGAATGCAGGGCATTTCTATGGGAGTGGCAACCCGGACATGGGCTTCGGATTGGCGGCTGAAAAAGGATTCGCCGGCCGTTGGGTGGTCTATGCTAACCTCAACGGCGTCATTCCGACCGGACGCGTGGCTGGCCTTGCGCTCCATCCGACGGTCTCCGGCCTTATCGCCCTGGAATATCTGTGGTCGGAGAATTTTTCCTTGACGGCGCAGTTCGATTACTACTCCACACCATTTCGCGGTGTAGGCACGCGAGTATTGGATAGGGGCGTGACGGAATCGGTGGTGGGATTTAGCTACCGCCTCACGCAGCACCTCTTGTGGCAAGGCTACGCAGTCGAGAATCTCGACTTCATTACCGGGAGCTCAGCAGATGTCACGGTCTCGACTTTATTGACCTATCGATTTGAGTCATGATGCATGGGGGGCAGTAGGAAGGTGGCTCAACCTGGCTAACCCCTTGACAACATGGGACTCCCGTGTGAAACTCACCTCTGCGAGCGTCCAAGCTGTCACACTGCTTCATCAGTACTAATCTGAATCTGAACCCAGCTCGTTATCCAGGCGCACGCATTGACGTAACAAAGGAGCATCTGCCATGTCGATTTTGAAGACCATACAAAGTCCGGCGGATCTGAAACGGTTATCACCGACGCAGTTTCCTGCCTTATGCCAGGAACTGCGGGAGCAGATTATCGGCGTGGTATCCAACGTTGGAGGGCACCTTGCGTCCAACCTCGGGGTGGTCGAATTAACGGTCGCATTGCACTATCTGCTCGATACCCCCAAGGATAAGATCGTGTGGGACACCAGTAATCAGGCCTACGTGCACAAGCTGTTGACGGGGCGTCGCGAGGGATTCCACACGCTCCGGCAGTATGGAGGGATGAGCGGATTTTGCAAGCGAGAGGAAAGTGAATACGATACGTTCAACGCAGGCCATGCGGGAACCGGCGTATCTGCGGCCTACGGCATGGTCGAGGCGCGGGAACAGTTGAAACAGCAACACAAGGTCGTGTGCATCGTCGGCGACGGCGCCATGACAGCCGGTATGACGCTGGAGGGCCTGCATCATGCCGGAGGGCAGGGGAAAGACTTCCTGGTCATTCTGAATGACAACCAAATGTCCATCTCGAAAAATGTCGGAGCTATTTCCTCCTATTTGAACCGGACTTTCACCGGTGAGTTTTATGCCAAGATGCGGGAGGAAACAGGGCAACTGCTGGGGAAAATCCCCCATATCGGAGCGGACATGCAGAAGCTGGCTCGCCGGGCTGAAGAACTGGCCAAGGGCGCGATCCTTCCCGGGCTGCTTTTTGAAGAGCTGGGGTTCAGGTATGCGGGACCGATTGAAGGACATAACTTCGAGCACTTGCTGCCGACCTTGGAAAACATGTTGAAGATGAAGGGGCCGGTGTTGCTCCATGTCATTACGAAAAAAGGGCTGGGCTATGAGCCTGCGGTGAAGAATCCGGTATGGTTCCATGCCTGCCCGCCTTTTGTCAGAGAAACCGGGGCGCCGGCAAAGAAAGCGGCGCGGCCCTCCTATACCCAGATCGCCATCGAATCGTTGGTCAAGCTGGCCCGAAAGGACAAGCGGATTGTCGCGATTACGGCTGCGATGTGCGAAGGGACCGGCCTCAATATTTTCGAAAAAGAGTTTCCCGACCGGCTTTATGACGTAGGGATTGCCGAGCAGCACGCAGTGACATTCGCCGCAGGTCTTGCCACGCAGGGCCTCCGGCCGGTAGTGGCGATGTATGCCACATTTTTGCAGCGCGCGTACGACCAGGTGGTTCACGATGTCGCCACGCAAAATCTGCCG
>JANOOS010000041.1:0-4406 GCA_031421455.1 Nitrospira sp. | reverse complement strand
AAGCGCACCTTAGCCTTCGCCTTCTTTATTGCTAGCACGCTCGCCGACACCACATTAGCTAAACGGATCGTCGTTATCGACGATCCGATGTGCAGCTTGGATTTAAATCGGAAGCACCACACGAGGTCAGTGCTGAAGAATTTGCGCTCCAAGGCCGAGCAACTCATTGTCCTCGCGCATGATCCCTACTTCATTCGTGATTTACGGGACGCAATCCTCAAAGATGATGATGCGACCCCTATCGCCGTTATCCAACTCTCCCTTGCTGAAAACGATTATACAAACTTTTCCGCATTCGATGTGGACAAGGAGTGCGAATCTGCCTATTTCCGCAACCATCGCCTGCTAAACGAATTCACCGAAGGGAGAGCAGCGGATTCCAAGATGGTCGCAATGGCAATTCGGTCAATGCTTGAGGGATATCTTCATCGCAGATTCCCCGGCCAAATTCCGAAATCATATATGTTTGGCCAAATAGCGGTAATGATCCGCGATTCGCTACCTTCTAGCCCTTTGGCTCACGCAAAAAATCTCGTGCCCGCACTGAACGAGATCAATGAATATGCCGGCCAGTTTCACCATGACAACTCAAGCGCCGCCAAAATAGTCATTGTATCTAGCGAGCTAAAGACATTCGTTGATAAGGCTCTAGGACTGGTTCATCGGGGAACGCCGTGACATAAGCATTACGCACAATAAGAGGTATCTTCGTGGCCAGATAAAGGTGCCAGAAACCATTTCGATTAGGCGAGTTGTCTCTCTGCGCACACGTTCTTATCATTCCAGTTCATTACCCACCAGCAAGGGTGTGAGGCGGCCTCGACTGCGGCTGTTTAGGTAGGCGCTTCTGATTCCATACCACGCAGTAAAGGAAGCAGCCAAGGCTGTCCTTTACTGCGCGCATCGAACGAGCACATTCCTATCGTGCGCGTTCTGCGAGCAAGAAGGGCACCTGGCTGCTTCCTTCTTCTTTCCAAGCTCGCTCGTTATCTCTTCAGGGATGGGGGCTGATTGATCTTCCACTGCGCGCGTCCAACGAGGGGAGTCTTCGACCGCGCGTTGCGCGAGCACAGAAGATCGATCAGCTCCCATCCCGCTCTTGAGCCCACGCCTGAGGTTCACTGCATTTCTGTTTTGTGGCGCGTGGAGAGAGGTTCTCTCAAGTCTTGAATCCGATGCGGCGGGATTTGGTTGCCGGAGGGACAAGAAAAGGGGTCGGGAGTCATTGTTGAGCGACCTGCACGAAATTAAGAATCCAGCCCCCTTTTCTTCTCCGCATTTATCATTTAATTTACGACACTTGGCATCAATTGATCGGTAATTCCGCCTCCATGGAAATTCGGCATACTCCACCTTTCACGAGTGTGGATCGTTATTTTTCCATGTCGTGGCTTTTGCTTGGCGGTTTCAAGTTCCAAGTGCAACGGGTGAATGAGGGCGCAATTGCGCATAGACTTCCAGGGGCGTCGCAAAGTCGAGACATTTTCGTGGGCGTGTGTTGAGGCGATGCGCGATGGCGTTCAGCTCGCGCTGCGTATACCCCGACAAGTCGGTGCCCTTCGGCAGATACTGACGCAGCAGCCCATTGGTGTTTTCATTGGTCCCGCGTTGCCAGGGGCTATACGGATCGGCAAAGAAGATGTGGATCGCGAGCCGCTGAGCCAACCGCTCATGCTCGGCCATCTCTTTCCCCCGATCATACGTCAGAGTTTTCCGCAGCAGGGCGGGCACATGCCGGAGTTTCTTGGTGAAGCCCTCGCGGGCACTCGTGGCATCGGTCCCCTCCATCCGGGCCAAGAGGACCAAGCGCGTCGTCCGCTCGACCAGGGTGCCCACAGCCGAGCCATTGCGAGCCCCCTTAATGAGGTCGCCTTCCCAGTGGCCGGGCACGGTGCGGGTCACCACCTCAGCGGGACGCTCAGCAATCGACGTCATATTGGGGATCTGGCCGCGTCGGTCGGTGCCGCGCGCCCGAGGCCGACGCGCCTTGCGCGCCTGACGCAGTGCGGCCAACAGCTCGCTGCGCAGGGCTCCGCGTGGCAGCACATAGAGCCCGGCATAGATGGTCTCGGTCGAGAGCTGTTTGCGCATGTCGTCAGGATACGCGCGTTGGAGACGTCCGGCAATCTGCTCGGGCGAGCAGCCTTCGGCCAGCTGCGTCCGCACGTACTGCCACAGCCAGGGATCCAGCAATTTGCGCGGTCGCCGGGGCTGACGGGCTCGAGTGGCCGCGACCGCCTGCGCCGTACAGGCCCGATAGGGGCGGCCTCTCGCCGCATTACGGGTCGACTCGCGGCTCAGGGTGCTGGGGGCCCGCCCCAACACCCGTGCCATCCTCCGCAGCGAATGGCCCTGGGTCAGGCCCAGACTCAAGGTCTCACGATCTTCCGCACTCAAGTGTGTGTAGCATTTCGTTGGCATGGCAACACCTTAGCCCATCAGGGCCGGTAGTGTTGCACTTGGAGTTAGAACTCAAGCTCTCAAATAAACAAGAGACATCAAAACGAACCAAAACGGCACTTGGCAGTGTCCCGTCGGCATGTCCGATAGGGCATTTCCGTTCGACTCGCCGTATGGTGGTAGAGCGAAGACTTCTCGGTCAGGCGGGTGTGCGCCATGTCACCGTTTCCATGTCTCGATGGCTAAATTGGGGACGCGCTGAAAGTGCGCGAGGTTGTTTGTCACCAGGGTGCGCTGGGCCTCCAGGGCCGTCGCGGCAATGAGTAGATCGGCATCGGGAAGTAGAGCGCCCTGCCGGTGAAGGTCGCCATATAATGTCGCGGCGCGGTCCACAACCTGATCAGTGAGGGGGAGGATGAGGCTGGCCTGACACAGGAGCGCAAACGCCGCCTCTTGGGCGCGTGCCTGTTTGGCCTTCAGTCCGCGCAACAGTTCATACCGGGTGATGATGGAGAAGGCCAGTCGTTCGTGTTCAGCGAGATAGATTCGCACCCGCTGCAAGACGAGCGGGTGTTGTTTGAGGAGTTCAGAGAGAATATCGGTGTCGAGGAGCGCGGCAGGTTGAGGCATCAGGCAGCCGGTTCACGGAAAAAGTGTTGCCGGTCCAAGGCGATGGCCTCCACCTGCGCGATGTCTTCGGCGGTGAACCCGTGATAGACCCGTCCGGCCCGTCGCAAAATCTCTTCCGCATTCACAGCCATCTCGGTGTCCACCGTGATCTGTACTTCCGCTTCGTCTGCGAGCGACAACGGCTCCAACGGCTGTAAGACTCCGTCATGGTACCGTGCTTTAATCGTCTGTCGCATGGTGAACGCCTCCTCGGCTACCTACTCGTTCCCTTTGACTCAGGTCTCGATGACCCCCATTGTACCCAACCTGTCTGGAAATCTCACTACCGGTTGCAAAATCGTATCACCACCGGCACCACGCCGACCGGGACCTATCCCTTTGTCCTTTCCGCATGTCCGATAGGGCGACTCGCTGTGAGGTTTGCTCTGATCGAGTCGCTTTGGCCTCGCTGACCGCGACAGCTGTCGATGCCCTGGTCCTAGCGCGAATGCCCCACTGAGGACCATCTCGCCTTTTGGGGGGACACGGTTGGGGAGTTGCTTGGCAAGGTTCGTGACGCAGTGCGTTGTCACTTTGAGGAAGGGAAGGCCCCGACCACCACGGCGGGGCGGCGTTTGACGGCGGACTGATCCGTGAAGGGAAAGGGCACGAGGACGAGATCCCCGAACTCATAGCCGGTCATAGTCGGCGTCGTCGGGATTGTCCCACACTCGCGTGAAGGCAGCAGTGGCGAGTTGGCCTGCGGCCTGGGTCAGACCACGCTCGTCGGCCTGACGGTACGCCAGAAAATCCACGAAGTCCTCGACTTCGGCCAACCGTTCCGGGGGCAGATGCCGGAGTTTCTCCAGAATAGTCTGCTCAGCTGCTTTCGTCATGCCAGCCTCTTTGATTCAGGATTAGCCTACCCACCTCCGCACCAAAGATCAATTGCTTCTACAGTCCGGAGCAGAAGGGGATTCAAGGGGAATCTCGGCCTCGCTCCGCCCATGCGAGGCTTTTCCACACCCCGTCCGTTTCTAACTCAGAACTCAAAACTCAGAACTCAGAACTTCCCCCCGCGTCGCGCCTTTCCCTCCCGTCCTGCCGATCTTATTTGGCCCCTAACTCAGAACCCAGAACTCAAAACTCAGAACTTCCCCCCGTGTCCCGCCCGTCTATCCTGCCAGGGCATCCCTATAACGGCTTTTCAAGCATTCCGGGACCCCCCACATGAGGGGGGGCCTCGTCTGTGGGGATTGTATTGAAATCGTGAAAGGCCATATAACCTGCGCAACGCATAAGAAGGTGCACAGTTTCACGATCGGGAGCGTGGGTTTCTATCTTGTATTTTCACCAATGACATGTTCATTGACTACGTCACCTGAAAGGCCTGAAGG
>JANOOS010000040.1:0-1635 GCA_031421455.1 Nitrospira sp. | reverse complement strand
CCTGTTTTCAGCACGCTGCCTGAGTCATTCGAAGTCTTCGAATGGCACGGTGAGGTGTTCGACCTACCGAAAGACTGTGTGCCCCTGGCCAGTTCTGAGATCGCTCCGCTACAAGCGTTTCGGTACGGTGCTCGTGCCTACGGGCTGCTGTTTCATTTGGAAATGGAAGAAAACGGTATCGACTCATTGTGCCAAGAATGTGCGCCGGATCTCACAAAAGCGCGCTTGGCCGCACAACAGATAAAAGCAACAGCCCTCCCTCATCTCCCGCAACTCCATCAAGTCGCCGATCGGCTCATCGGCCATCTTCTCTCTCCTCAGCGTTGATTACTTCCTTGCTCCTGAAGTAGTCTTAACCCTCTCGTCCAAAAGTCGAAAGTCTTCCGGAATTCCCACGACTTGAAGACTTTATGACTTGATGACCTTCCGACCAATTGATTACGAAAGGAGCCTGTTCGTATGCCTGGTTTCCCTATCGAAGTTGCCACGCGAATCAAGACCCTGCCTCCCTATCTGTTTGCCGCCATCGATAAGATGAAGCAGGCCGCGATTGCCAAGGGCATCGACATCATCAATCTTGGCATCGGCGACCCGGATCTGCCGACGCCGACGCCGATCATTGAAAGCCTGGCGAAAGCAGCCAAGGATCCCAAGCACCATCAATATCCCTCGTATGAGGGCATGCTGTCCTTCAGAAAAGCCGTTGCAGACTGGTACAAGCGGCGGTTCAACGTGACGCTCGACCCGGCCGATGAAGTGCTCACCCTCATCGGCTCGAAGGAAGGCATCGGGCATATTCCGCTCGCATTCGTCGATCCGGGCGATATCGTGCTCGTCCCGAGTCCCGGCTATCCGGTCTATCCTGTTGGAACCAGTTTCGCCGGCGGCGTCTCGCACCTCATGCCGCTCACGAAGCAGAACGGTTTCTTGCCGGACTTGAAGGCCATTCCTAAGGACGTGGCGAAAAAAGCGAAACTGATGTTTCTGAACTCCCCGAACAACCCGACGTCGGTCATCATGAGCAAGGACTACTTCAAGCGCGTTGTGGATTTTGCCGGGGAGAACCAGATCATCGTCTGCCACGACGCGGCCTATTCGGAGATTTTCTACGACGGCAAACCCCCAGCGAGCTTCATGGAAGTCGATGGCGCAAAAGATGTAGGGATCGAGTTCCACTCGCTCTCGAAGACCTACAACATGACCGGTTGGCGCATCGGGTTCGCCGTCGGAAACACACAGGTTCTCGCAGGGCTTGGTAAGGTGAAGAGCAACCTCGACTCTGGCTGTTTCCAGGCTATTCAGGAAGCCGGCATCACCGCGCTCAATCTGGATGACTCTGTGACTGACGGCTTGCGCAAGATCTATCAGGAGCGGCGCGACACTCTGGTCCCAGGCCTCAAACAGCTTGGGCTTGAGGTCGATCCGCCTCCGGCGGCGTTCTATATCTGGGTCACGGTGCCGAAGGGTTACACTTCCGCTTCGTTCACAGCTCACTTGCTGGAGAAAGCTGGAATCGTCACGACACCGGGCAATGGCTTCGGCGCGCCGGGCGAAGGATATATCAGGATGACCGTGTGCACGTCGAAAGAGCGATTGGCGGAAGCCGTGGAGCGTATCAAGAAGGTGGGGTTCTGA
>JANOOS010000039.1:0-13311 GCA_031421455.1 Nitrospira sp. | reverse complement strand
GCCAAGTAGTCAAAGATGGGCTGTGTGACGGGATCGAAGTCATCATGCGAGTGACGCCGGTTAACCTCATCGACCACGCCGGCCGGCTCTCTATACGGCGAGGGAGTCGGGAGGAGTTGTGTTATGACTCTCGATTCGGCTATCGCGGGGCGGACGCTTTCGATCAGTTTGAGCCGCAAGTCAGACAAATCACTAAAGCCGAAGTTCACCTTCATGGCATTAGTATGTGGATGCAGACTCTGAAGTGAGCCATCGCATAGGCTACGACTTCGGGTCTCTCACCTTAAATATATAGCAGTCATCCGCACAACAGCCGCTGAGGAGATTGAGGTTTCCGCAGAGAACCGTTGATTCCTTGACAGAGAGGAAGAGATCTTCTATCGGTGGTCAAGATACCGCCAAGTTCGAGCATGGGAACGAGAGGGAGCAGATGGTATGGGGCGTATCCTAAACTGTCCACGGTGCCGGAAGGACGGCCTCTTACGGACGCAGCCGCAATCGCCACGCGAGCATTTTGCCTCTTTCCTCTTTGTGTCGCCGTTCCGCTGTCCATCGTGCAGTCACCGCTTTCTGGCGTCCCGTCTTTGGCTGGACCACTCCCCGCATCCGATCGACCGCCGTGAACACCTCAGGATTCCCGTGCGACTCTATCTCTCGTTCTCCGGGGGTAAGGTTCGCGGTGAGGGAACGGTGCTCGATCTTTCGATGGGTGGGTGTATCATTAAGAGCAGGGCCCAGGTCCATACGGACGACATCTTCTATCTGCAATTGTCGCTTGATGACGGCGAACGTCCTCTTGAAGTGGCCGCGATGGTACGTTCTGTGAACGCTCGCGGCATCGCATTCAAGTTCCTTCGGGCCGCGCATGAGAGCAAGCGCCTGCTCTCCTTCGTTCAGACTCAGGTACAGGATCAGCCGGACAAATCTTCTGGCAAAATGAATGCCGCTGCCTAAGTAGCCCAGCGAACCCCTTGCCTCCATACCATTCCCATAGAATAGGATTTGACGCGGTTAGCAGGCTAGACCTTCGAGGGTTCGCACGTCTGAGACAAGCCCTCTGTGTCTGGTTTATTTTGTTCATTAGCGGGTCTCGTTTAACCAAACAACGGTCTTCTTATGCGGGCGGATCTTATCCGCTTCCTGTTAGATCGGAGTTTCCCAGGCAGAATGAAGCGGATGGTTATTGATTAGTTCCTCATGCGCAGCAAGGTCATAGGGTTCGATAGTGAGATCCTTCTCATCAAGCGGCTCCGGGCAGGCAGGGGAGCAGAGGTAGGCACGATAGGATTCAGCTTTCTCCTTCGTGGCAAATCGGCACAATCCATATTCCGGCATCCCGGATGAGGGATACCAAAACGCCAGCTCGATCGCGCTCCCCTGGTAGATGCCGAGGGTGTGGTGCCGGACTTGGAATCCACCCGGTAAATTTGAGGAGCGTTCAAGAGACACGAGCACGATCTCCATTCAGAGGGAATAATCGGGACAGATCGTAGCATGGACGATATCCAGCGCGAAAGCCGATGCCTAGCCTCCGGTCGTATTGGCTCAGGCTTCCTTAGCGTCGCGCAATAGACTGCTTGGTGATGTTCCGTTAGAATCCAGCGCCATGTCTGACCCCATCATGCCGACCGGTTCTCCACAAACACTGCAGGATGAGACTCGCTCGGTAGTCAAAGCAGCCGGCGTGATCGGCGCGGCTACCTTCTCCAGCCGCATCCTCGGGTTTGTCCGCGATATGGTGCTGGCGAATCTTTTTGGGGCAACACCTGCGGCAGATGCTTTCTTCGTGGCCTATCGTGTCCCCAACTTGCTTCGCGAATTGTTTGCGGAAGGGTCGATGTCTTCCGCCTTCATTCCAGTCTTCACGGAATATCAGACGCAAAAGTCAAAACAGGACGCCTGGGAATTGGCGAGCGCTGTTTTCACAACGCTGCTTACGATCGTGACCGGGATCACAATTCTTGGCGTTATCCTGGCGTCCGGAATCGTCTGGCTCCTGGCGCCGGGGTTTCATGACGATCCGGCGAAGCTGGGCATGACCACGCTGCTCACGCGGATCATGTTCCCTTACCTGATCTTTATCAGTCTGGCAGCGCTGGCCATGGGTATCCTGAATTCCATGCGCGCCTTTGCGGCGCCGGCGTTCTCGCCGGTGTTCTTCAATATTTTCATTATAGGCTTCGCGTATTTTGTATCGCCGATGATGGCGGAGCCGATCCATGGTGTGGCTATCGGGGTGGTGGCGGGCGGCGCGGCACAATTTGCCATGCAGTTGCCCGGATTGCGTGGGCGCGGCATGTTGTTCGGATTTCGATTCGCGCCGGGTCATCCTGGCGTGCGGCGGATTGGCGCGTTGATGGTGCCCTCGCTCCTCGGTCTCTCCGTGACGCAGATCAACATTACCGTAAGCACGATTCTCGCCTCCTTCTTTGCCGGTGGGCCGACCTATCTTTTCTACGGCATGCGGTTGATCCAGTTTCCGCTTGGGATTTTTGGTGTGGCGCTGGCCACGGCCATTTTACCGACGCTCTCGGCGCAGGCCGCGCGCGGAGATTTGGATGAATTGCGGAAGACGTTGGGATTCGGCCTTCGCATGATCCTCTTTATCATCCTGCCGGCGATGTTAGGCCTGATGCTTTTGCGTCAGCCGATCATCAATTTGTTCTTCGAGCACGGGACCTTTACGGCGCACGATACTGCTGAGACCGCGCTGGCGGTGCTTTGCTATTCCGTCGGCCTCTGGGCCTTTGGAGGCGTTCGCATCATCGTCTCGGCTTTCTATTCGCTGCAAGATACGCGCACGCCGGCCATCACTGCGGCGATAGCCGTCGCGGCCAACCTCGTCTTTTCGCTCCTGCTAATGTCGTCTCTTGGCGCGGCGGGCTTGGCTTTGGCCACAGCCCTGGCGGCGATGGTGAATGGAGGTATCTTGGTCGCGGTGCTTCACCGTCGATTAGGCGGCGTGGACTGGGGTTCTGTGGGACGATCGTCGCTACGCGTGCTGCTCGCATCTGTGCCCTTGGTTGTGGTCTGTGCCTGGGCAGCGGAGGCGCAGGTCTGGACCCATTCCGGTGAATGGATCGAAAAATCCGCTATCCTCTTCATGGCCATCGGATTGAGCGCGGGCGGTTATCTAGGTGTCCATGCCCTGCTACGGTCAGAGGAACTGGGCCTTGTCTGGGGAATGGTCAGACGGAAACTAAAACGAGGAGTGGCCTGAGACAATGGTCAAGCGACAACCTTCACCGAAACGCCTCACGCCTGATGCTTCGTGCGTTACGGCCTGCGTCTTCCGCACGCCCTGGGGCTGGATGGGTCTGTCAGAAACGGCGGAAGGGATCAACGCGGTGGTGTTACCAAAGGCCTCGCGGCAGGCTGTGCTGTCCGAGTTGCAAGCGGCCTCAGCTGAACTCCTAGAGGGCAGAGCCTCCTCACGATTGCAAGAGGCGCAGGCGCAATTGACCAGCTATCTGGCGGGAACACGCCGGTCCTTCGATCTGCCGCTCGACCTCTCACAAGGGACAAGATTTCAGCAGAAGGTCTGGCGGACTCTTCGAGGTATCTCCTATGGCCGTCTTCGATCCTATCAATGGGTGGCACTTCGCGTAGGGGGCAAACAGTATGCCCGCGCCGTCGGTAATGCGGTGGGGGCGAATCCGATGCCGATCGTGATTCCTTGCCATCGCATCGTAGCGCAGGATGCGTCACTCGGAGGATTCTCAGGCGGCTTGCCTACAAAACGAAAACTGCTCACGCTAGAAGGAACCCTGGATGAGCTTCGACCGGAACGGCCGTAACCCATGAAGGCCGTAATTCAACGGGTGGCGAGTGCGTCGGTTCGCATTGAAGGCAAGACCGTAGGGAGCATTGAACATGGCCTCCTGGTTTTGCTGGGAGTGGCGAAAGGCGATGGAGAATCGGATGGTCGGTTTCTTATCGAAAAGATTCGCACGCTTCGGATCTTTTCAGACGAACAGGGGGAAATGAATCGCTCGTTAGTAGACAACGGAGGATCGGTCTTGCTGGTGTCCCAGTTCACGCTCCTCGGGCGGACAGCGAATGGCCGCCGCCCAAGCTTTGATGATGCGGCGCCATCGGACGAGGCAAAGCGACTATACGAGCAGGTTGCGCTAGGGCTGCGAGACCAGGGTACTCATGTGGAGACCGGGGTCTTTGCCGCGCACATGCAGGTCGAGTTGCTGAACGATGGGCCGGTGACTTTTGTGCTCGATAGCCGTGAAGCGTGAATCATATCTTGTTGGGGATAAGAGCGTATGGCTTATA
The DNA here is from genome assembly GCA_031421455.1 of Nitrospira sp. Lineage (GTDB taxonomy): Bacteria > Nitrospirota > Nitrospiria > Nitrospirales > Nitrospiraceae > Palsa-1315. The sequence continues at coordinate 9,027 of JANOOS010000039.1, read as the reverse complement.
GCTGATGGCGGGAATTAGGAGCTGATAGCGAATGGCGTATAGCACGAACAAAGAAAGTCCTGTCTTTCCCGCACATGCTATCGGCCATACACCATATGCTCTTTTAGTTCCGGCTTATTCTCAAGTTTGGCTCGTGAAGACCGAAAGAAGGATTAGGGAGAGCCGATTTCGGCACTTCGACCATCATCTGCTATACTGAGTTCATACGTGCTTGAATGTGAGAGAGGTGGATATGGGAACGCAAGTTCCGCCACGGCATCCGCTCCGTCAGCTGTTTGGCGCCTTGACTGAGAAGAGCTTTACTGAACATCTCGGGTGGCCAGACCCCAACGTCACCAGCTACGTCACCAATCTGCTCGTCGACTTTACCCACAGCGACCAACTGTATAAAATCAAAAATCAGCAAGACCAATCTGTCGATACGGTGGTGGACCTCTTGTTTGAGTCGGAAGTGTTGCTTGAGGCCCAGTCGATGGATCGTGAGCGGGACGTGCATCAGCATATCGGCGATTTCACGCTCTTCATGGCAGGGCTGTTTCCGGAATATCTGCGCCGCCTCAAGACGGCCGGGTTGATCTACCACAAGGATTTCCTCGTGGACTATATGAAAACGGGAAAGCGCTCCTACGGGATTGTCGCGCAAATGGCTGATGGTCCATCACCAGAGGAACCACCTCTGTTCAGAAAACTCTCCGACAACTTCGAGCTCTGTGTCACCGGCCTGGGGTTCGTGCGATCCGATCTGGATCGCATGAAAGATCCGACGTACCGGAAGGCTCGGAATCTTCTCCTCAATTGACCAGCTCCCGTCCTCTCATCCTTGCCCATGGAGGCGCCGGTTCCAGGCGTGTGACGCCGGCGCAGGCTACTTGCCTGGCCGATGTGCTCGAGGCCGGCTATGCCATTCTTGAGCAGGGAGGTTCTGCGGTGGTCGCCGTCGAACATACGATCGGTCTCCTGGAACAATCGGGACTGTTTAATGCAGGACGAGGGGCGAAGCGTCAACTGGACGGGGTACAGCGAATGGATGCTGCCATTATGGAAGGGACTCACCTTGAAGCCGGCGCCGTGGCCTCGCTCGAAGGGATACTGCATCCGATTACGGCGGCCAGATTGGTCATGGAAGAGACGGACCATGTTCTGTTAGTCGGACCGTTCGCCGGCAAATTCGCGCGACATTTCAAACTCGACCGGCATCGTTCCAGCGGCGTGCCTCGGCGTCTCTCTTATGACCGGATTCTCGCGAAACAGAAACGTTTAACAAGGGACCGGCATGGAACCGTCGGCGCTGTTGCCTTGGATCGATTTGGGGCGGTGGCGGCAGGGGCCTCTACCGGAGGTATCGAGTCGATGTTGCCGGGGCGGGTCGGCGACACGCCACTCATCGGCTGTGGCGTGTACGCGGACAATCACAGTGGTGCTGTGTCGATGACGGGAATGGGCGAAGGCATCATCCGTCTTGTCATCGCCAAGAGCATCTGCGATCATCTGGCCATGGGAAAGAGCCCTGCCGTCGCCGCACGACAGGTATTGCGCATGCTCGTGTCTCGGATCGGTGGGTCGGCTGGAGCCTTAGTCCTCTCGCCGGACGGCCGATTTGCCATCAGGCATGTGACTCCCCATATGGCAGCAGGTTGGTGGAACGGGACTGGTCCGCCGACTGTTCGAGGAGAATTTCTATGAAGGACGTACTCTTTCACCTGGCTTTCCCTACGCATGATGTGGCTGCGGCGAAGCGCTTCTATGTCGAGGGGCTTGGTTGTACTCTGGGTCGGGAGTCGAGCCACGCTGTTACGTTTGGACTCGCGGGGCATCAACTCGTGGCGCATTTGACGCCAGAACTGCCACCGTCTCAGCCGGGGATCTATCCGCGCCATTTCGGGTTGGTCCTGTCTTCTCAAGAGGCGTGGCAGGTCTTGGTTGATCAGGCGAAAGCCAAGGGGCTGACCTTTTACCAGCAGCCGCGTGTGCGGTTCCCAGGAACCCGCATCGAACACCGCACATTTTTCCTCGAAGATCCCTCCCACAACCTGCTCGAATTCAAACATTACACGCATGAATCGGCCATCTTCGGCGAGCGAGATTATGGTGAGGTCGGCGACTCGTTGTAGCCTCCCTTCTGCTCCTGGCCTGGAGGCTCTGCCAAAGGTTGGTCTGGTTCTGGGTCTGACTCTCGTTCTGAGTCTGGCTCTGGCTTTGACTCTGGTTCTAGCTGGGGAAGTTGGGGAGATCCCCGAGTAATCCATTTGAGGATCCGGTCGTGGCGACGAGACAGGGAGGTCGTTTTTCGTATGGGGTCGTATCGACGCGGCGACGGCAAGATGGCTGCCAGCCAGGCCGCCTCATCGGCAGTCAGGTTGTGCGAGGACTTCTTAAAGTGATGACGCGCCGCGGCTTCAGCGCCATAGACACCCTGCCCCCACTCGGCGACGTTGAGGTACAGTTCGAAAATCCGCTCCTTCGTGAGATGATGTTCGAGGGACCGTGTAATCAGCGCTTCCCGCGCCTTTCGAAGCATGGACCGTTCGGATGACAGGTAGAGATTTTTTGCCAACTGCTGGGTAATGGTGCTTCCCCCACGCTTGAGCTTGCCCGCTTCGAGGTTATAGAGGGCCGCGTCCTTGATCCCTTCCCAGTCGAATCCTTCGTGGGTGAAAAACGACGCATCTTCCCCCTCCACGACCGCCTGGCGGAGGTGGGGAGAGATACGTGAGAGCGGCACCCACGTCCAATGGCGTTCGATGGTGTGGCCCTTGGCCCTGGCCTGAGTCTGTCGCGCTTCCATCAGGGCCGTCACGGTTGGATTGGTCGCGCGTAAGGCCGAGACGTCTGGCATCTTAAGTAACCAGAAGAAGAGAACCGCTCCGACCGGTAGGCAGAGGAGGATGATCAGAAAGGCTTTCACACGGGATCTGGATCGTGCGGTTGACTTCCGCATTAGAGACTGCGTATCACAGAGGAGGTAAGTGTCTGTGTCAATAACGGAGTGTGTGATGGGTGAGTGGCTGGGTGATGTAGCATGAGAATCCTTACTGCAGAGTTTATCAGAAGTTGTGCGGGGCCAGAGCAGTTTCTGCAAAGTGACCTTCCGGAAGTCGCCTTCATCGGACGGTCGAACGTCGGAAAGTCCTCTCTCATCAACTCTCTCTTGCAGCGCAAGGGGCTGGCCAAGGTGAGCCGTACGCCGGGAAAGACTCGCTTGGTCAATCTCTTTCGGATCACCAGTGACGATCCTGGGTTGGCGCGTTTCGTGGTGGTGGATCTGCCAGGGTATGGCTACGCGAGGGTGTCGAAAGCGCTGCGGGCTCAGTGGGCTCCATTGATCGAGCAGTATCTCGATGGGAGTAAACAGCTGCGCGCGGTGGTGGTGTTGGTCGAAAGCCGTGTGCTGAGCGAACAAGACAGTCAGACGATCGCATGGCTCTTATCCGTCGGACGGCCCCCCATTGTGGTGGCGACGAAAGTGGACAAGTTAAAAATGAGTGAGCGTATCGGTGCACTTCGTCGGCTGCAGGAAGGGCTGGGATTGGTCGAGCGCGACGAAATTATTCCTTACTCGTCGGTGACGGGCGAGGGGCGGGAGCGATTGTGGGCGGTCCTGAAAGAGCGGATTCGAACTTGATCTCGATGTAGGCCTTGTTTTTGAGGTCCGCCAGCCACGATTGGAAGACATCTTCGCTTTTCTGCTGAAACACGAGTCCCTGGATTTCAGTGCGGACTTGCTCATACGGGCGGAACTGTTTCGGTTTCTTGTCCTCCAGGCGCACGATATGAAAGCCTTCCGGGGTTTCGACCATATCCGAGATGCCGCCGGGCACCAAGGTGGCGATGGTGCGCTCGATTTCCGGCAAGAGCTCTCCCTGCCGCACTAAACCGAGGTGTCCTCCGTGTGAGGCGTTCGGGCCGTCGGAAAATCGCAGCGCCAAATCCTCGAATGGCTCCCCCTGCTTGAGCCGCGCCATTACTTCACGAACCTTCTCTCTCGCGTCGGCCGTATCGTCCTGCGAACGTGGCTTGATGAGAATCTGGCTGAGCGTGTATTCCTCCGAGAGCGCAAACCGGTCGCGGTGTTCCTGGAAGTATCGTTTCATGTCGGTGTCTGCGACCATCACTTTACTCCGCACCTCACGGTCGACGACCCTGAACAGCGTCAGCTGCTCTTGGACGTTTTTCAGGTCGGCAGGTTTCGCCTCGTCGATCGTTTTCCCCTGTTGCTTCATCTGCTGCGCCGCTTGCTGGACCTCCTGATCGGTGACCGTGACGCTTTTCGTCTTGGCTTCCTGGAGTTGCAACTTGCGTTCGATCATCGAGGTCAGCGCCATATACTCCGCCGTCTTGAGGCGGCGCGCCAGGGCGTCGCCTCGGTGCTCTTTCTGAATCCGCTCCCGCTCCGGGGCGAGTTCTCGTTTGACCTCGGACAGCATGATGAGGTCTGAGTTGACGATCGCGACGATCCCATCTTCCACTTGCGCAGCTGAAAGCAGGGACGTCTGTGCGATCAGACCCAGCGCGAACAAGATCGTATGTCTCAGCCAGCCTGATGCCATTGTGATGAACGGACGGATCGGGATCATGGATAGAGGACTCACCACGCGCCGAGAGGGACTGCCAGTCGGCGGGGGTCCGAGGATTGTACACGAAATGGGAAGAACTTGAGAGAAGGCAATTTCGATCCGCGACGTCTCAGTGTGCGCCGCCGCCGTCGGTGATATAGCGGGAGGCGTCGGCGAGGCGGATGACCGCCTTCGTTCGGATGTCGGCGATCACGCTGTCAAAACGTTTTCGGCGCTTCTCATTGAGCAGTTCCTGTCGGAGGCGTTCCCGAACGGCTACGTCCGCCTGAATAATTTCCTTGTCGAGAGGCGTCGTCATGACGAGGTAATAGCCAGCCTCCGTCTTGATCGGCGCACTGATGAATCCGGGCTTGAGGGTATGAATGACTTCGTCGACTTCCGGGACGACCAAGTCCTTGCGATAGGGGCCGAGATCGCCTCCGTTCGCTTTCGTTTTGCCGTCGATGGAATAGCGCTGCGCAAATTGGGAGAAATGTCCCCCCTGGTTGATCTGCTTTTCCAAATCTTTCGCAGCTGAAATATTGGGCAGCAGCATTTGTGACACTCGTACTTTCAATGGCGGGAGGAGTTCGTTGGCATGCTGCTCGTAGAAGGCGTCCAATTCCTCCTTCGAGAGCTCGACCTTGGCTTTGATCCGGTCCTTGAGGAGCTCATCGAGAATCAGTTGTTCCCGGTAGCGTTGCGCCCGATCGCGGATCGCATCGTTCTGGTCGAGTCCTAGCTTGCGCGCTTCCTGCATGAGCAGCTCTTTGGTGATGAGTTCGTCGAGAAAGAGGCGCTTTCCTCCTTCTTTCTGGTACCGCGCCTTGGTGGCTTCGGCCAGTTCTCCCCAACGGGCGTCGAATTCGGTCTGCGTGATTTGTCGGCCGTTGACGAGGGCGATCACGCCCTCCTCGGGCGGTGGTGCGCAGCTGGTGAGTAAGAGAAGCGTGCCGCAGGCAAGCAGGGAGACGAGGCGGCCAGCGACGGCATTCAGAGATCTGTTCGACGGTCGAGTCATAGGTGCACGTAGACCTTTGTTAACGAGATGATTGCGGAGGCATCGTGGTGTTGGTATCACAGCCTCCCAGGCTTTGCAAGGTTGCGGTGAGTTCTCGAAAGATGGACGGCCAGTCCTGATGCGGCATCTGGAGCTCGAATGAAAGTGGAGACAGGAAGCACACCCGCTTTTTGTACCGGTCCATCATCCCAAGAATCGCCTGGCTTGACACCCGGCTTTTGGCGCCGAGCGAGACAACGACGGAATGAGTCTTGAGCTCGATCGAGTCCAACCGCAAGGCCTTGGCATGGAGCCGCACCTGCATGACTTCGAATAATCGCTCGACGGAGTCCGGGGCCAGCCCATACCGATCCTGCATTTCGCCATGAAGCAGGGCGAGGTCTCCAACTTGGGTGCAGGACGAGAGTCGTTTATAACAGGAGAGGCGCTGGTGAGGATCGGCGACGTAGTCATCCGGAATAAAGGCGGAGACGTTGAGCCGGAGGGTGGGATCCGGTTCTTCTTCCACCACCTGGCCCTTGAGGCGCTGGACGGCCTGTTCCACCATTTGCATGTAGAGATCGAGTCCGATGGCAGCAATATGCCCCGATTGCTGTTTGCCGAGGAGGTTGCCGGCGCCACGGATTTCCATATCTGCCGCGGCGATGCGGAAGCCGGCGCCCAGTTCGGTAAATTGTTGAATGGCGGTGAGGCGCTTCTGGGCGTCTTCGCTCAACTGCCCCTCATCGGGAACCAGGAAGTAGGCGTAGGCCTGGTCGCCGCTTCGCCCGACTCGCCCGCGCAGTTGATAGAGCTGCGCAAGCCCGAACATGTCGGCGCGATTGACGAAGATCGTGTTGGCATGAGGCACATCGATTCCCGACTGGATAATGGCCGAGGCGATCAGCACATCCGCCTCCCTGCGAAAGAATTTCAGCATCACGGCTTCGAGCGGCTTGGCGTTCATCTGCCCATGGGCCATCACGATGCGCGCATCGGGCACCAGTTGGTGGAGCCAGGCTCCCGTCTTCTCCATCGTTTCGACCCGATTATGGACGAAGTACACCTGTCCGCCCCTCCCGAGTTCACGCAAGATCGCCTCTCGGATGAGTGTGTCGCTCGATCGGACGACCTGGGTGCGAATGGACAAGCGGCCTGCTGGGGGGGTTTCGATGATGGAGAGATCTCGCACGCTCGCCATGGCCATCTGCAAGGTGCGTGGAATGGGAGTGGCTGTGAGCGTCAAGACGTCAACCTGGGTACGGAGTTGCTTCAATCGTTCCTTGTGTTTGACGCCGAACCACTGTTCCTCATCGATGATGACGAGGCCGAGATCGCGGAATATCACATCCTTCTGGACGAGTCGGTGCGTACCGATCACCACGTCGACGGCGCCGGATGCCATGTCTTTGAGAATGGCCTTGGCCTCCCTCGGCGATTGGAATCGGGAGAGCAAGGCCACGCGAGCCGGGAACGGCGCGAACCGTTCCGAGAAGTTGTCGTAATGTTGGTGGGCCAACAGGGTCGTGGGGACGAGCACCGCCACCTGACGATTGGCTTCCACCGCTTTGAAGGCCGCTCGCATCGCCACTTCCGTTTTCCCGTACCCCACGTCGCCGCAGACTAATCGGTCCATTGGTTTGCTGGACTCCATGTCGTGCGTAATGTCTTCGATCGCTTTGAGTTGATCCGCCGTTTCTTCATACTCAAATGCGGCCTCGAACTCGTGGTACATCGTGCTGTCGAATCCATAGGCATGGCGCGTCACGAGTTCACGGTTGGCATAGAGGTCGACCAACTCGTGGGCCATCTCCTCGATATCTTGCTTCACACGCGCGGTCGTTTTGGCCCAACTGGTGCCGCCCAAACGTTCCAGGCGCGGCGCATGGCCGTCCGCCCCGCTATATCGCTGCACATGGTTGAGTTTCTCCAGCGGGACGTAGAGCGTGTCGCCGCCGGCGAATTCCAGGATCAAATAATCGCTGTCGAAGTCTTGCACCGAGAGGCGTTTGAGGCCTTTGTATTTGGCGATGCCATGTTGGACATGGACGACGGAGTCGCCCACGTTGAGATCTTCCAGCGATGAGAGGAAGGTCGCGGCTTTACTCTTGGCCTGCGGCTTATGGCGCGCGCCTTTGGCAAACAGTTCTTCTTCCGTCAGGATGGCCAGGCGCAAGTCCGGCGCGAGGAGTCCCGCGGACAGATCACCGTGCAAGACGTAAAACGGCGGTTTGGTTTTGCTCGAAACAGTCCAGGTTCCCCTTGTCCATTCCGTCGCCGGCATATCGTGTTCACGTAAAAGTGCCAGCAAGCGGTCCACTTGGCCTCGACTTCTTGCGACAAGCACCACGCGGCACGCCTCTCGGAGTCGATCCATGATGGCGAGGGTTTGGCTGAAGGGCATCCCGCGAGACCCAAGGCCTGCGCTGGACGGGGTCTGAGCAGGAAAGGCTTGGACCGGACTCCAGGACATATTGCTCGAAGTCAGGGGCTCGAGCGCGAGCGTAGAGCAGCCATTCGTGTGATCCATGAGTTCCGTCCAGGAGAGAAACAATCGCTCCGGTGAGGGGTAGGGCACGATTGTTTCTCGATCGGCGTGGCGGAGATAGCCGTCGTCGATCTTGCCCCAGAGGTCCGCGCAGGCCCCTTCCAACGCAGCCGGCTGATCCAGGACGAATACAGGCTGTTCGGTGAAATAATCAAAGAGGGTATTCATGTCGGGGTAAAGGTCTGGCGCGCGCCACTCGGCATCCACCGGAATGGGAGCAAGGGCATCCGGTGAAGTCTCCGCACGCAGATATTCCCGCGCGGGAAGGACAACGGCTCGATCTAATTTTGCGGTAGATTTCTGCGTGGCGGGATCGAAGAGGCGGAGCGAATCAATCGTTTCGCCAAGAAATTCGACACGGAGCGGCTCGGCATAGGCTGTCGAGAAAATATCCACAATGCCGCCTCGAATACTAAACTCCCCGGGGATTTCCACCACCGAAACCCGGCGGTAACCGAGGCGTAAGAGCCCTCCGGTGAGGATCTCTCGTTCAATCGAGCCGCGCAGCTTGAACTGCAGGGTGGTCTGGGTAAAGGTCGTGACGGGTAACAGCCTTTGCATCAGGGCCGCGATGGAGGTGACCAGGATAGTCTGTGGTGCAGTTCGGACGTGATGCAGAGCATTCATCCGGCGCGCGATCAAACCGACATGGGGCGCACTGCCCTCGTATGGCAAGGTTTCCCATTTCGGGAAGAGGGCGAGGGGAGTGGTCGGAAGGCCGATGAGGTCATGGAAAAAGTTCAGGTCGTCGTAGAATCGTTCCGCCGCCTCGTCCGACCCGGTCACGATTAGCCACGACCGATTTCCTAGTGTGCCCGACTGAGGATGCAGGAGCGTCGTGAGAGCAAGCCCAGCAGTGGAACCGTACAGGCCGGTGAGACAAGGACGCCCTCCCTCGCTGGCCAATGCGGCTGCGACAGGAGAGA
>JANOOS010000038.1:0-3320 GCA_031421455.1 Nitrospira sp. | reverse complement strand
TTTCTTGATCCGCCCGGTGATCTGCGCCTCGATATCTTGTGGACGTTCGGAGGGCGTATAGGCAGAGAGCTGTCCGCTGACGGTAATTGTCTGGGTCCAGGGCACGAAGACAATGAGCAAGAAAAACAGCAGCACCAGCGTCACGGCGAGGCGTGAGAACAATCGGAGGCGTTCTGGGATTTGGACCGCTTCCCAGGACTGAAGCTTTGTCGACGTTGCGAGGTCGTCGATCGCAATCTCATCCAGGCCTGTCTCCTGTCGGACGAGAGAGCGGACTCTGTTTCCAAAGCTTTGTGTGAAGCGCGCCACCGAATCCTCCTCGCCAGAGACAGGGAAACCAATCTCCTTATTCAGTATCGTCGAACGCGGCTCACCCCAATCAATGTTCTAGCGAGAACCGATTTGACCAGCCGTCAGAAAATCTCGCGTAATGCCGTTCGGATCCATCAAGTTGAGTTGCAAATCGCTTCATTGAAGCTGATGACAATCGTGCTCTTTCCTGAAAGTGGGTCCAGGTCTGTGAGCATCTCGTCAATCTTTCCAACAAGTAACTCTTCAAGCTGTTCCTTCAAGATATCTTGTCCCACAGTGAACAGCGCTTGATGCATCCGTCTGAGTTGATCGCGCCCCTCCTGGATTTGCGCGAGTCGCCGTTCAGCCGGACTCGGCGCAGTTCTTGTCAGGTCCACTTCAAGGAGATTCTCACGAAGCCGAACCTGGATGAGTGAATAGTGCGATTGCATGAACTCTTTTTGGAAGTTCAGCACAGCCAACATCACGGCATATTCGACGTCGGCCTTGTTCCGAGTACTGGGCATCGAGCACCTCCAACAAGCACGGCTGGCTTAGACAACCGTGCGCTCTGTGTATTGATCTTCAAGCCTGATCTAAATCGACCACTCACGAACTAGTCGAGTAAGCCAGGCGTGACGCGATCATCTCTCCCTGTTCGATGGAATCTCTTGCCGTCGCATGCGACTCGATGAAACCCCTGAGCAGCGCCCGTCGAATCGCACACCGGTTTCCCGGCAGTCCGAAACACAGCGGAGCAAGTTGCGTCATGAGTCGATGCTCGTGCCACAACCAGCGCACACAAAATTCCAGAAAAGTCAGTGGGAAATCATACCGATTGGCCAATTGCCGTTCATATTCGATATAGAGACAGGCGAGGTAGCCGTCACAGTAGTCCGGCATAACACCGAGGTCGGCACAGGCCTGCAGAACCGCGCTGCGATCAGTTGAGATCGTGCCGCGTCGCGGCTTCTCTGCGAAAACTTCGCGGGCAATGCTTGCCCGGATCTCCCCCGGCATATCCAGCCCGGTCTGCTTGCGCATCCATTCGGCAATGGTCCATTCGCTCGCGACCCGTTCAAGCTGGCGCAGTACATCGGCTGGCAACGCCACCCCGTAGACATGACCATCCGAACGACAGCAGTCCCGGATGAGCCAGTTACACAGTAGCGCCACTTTCACGACATCGGCCCTCCAGTGCACACCATGAGGTGCCGGTCCTGGCTAAAGAGAGGTTCCGGCACCTACGGCGTGAGTGCACCTATCTAATAGGCCTTGCTGAATCCCGCTTCGCCGTCGTAGTTCCACAACTTCTGGGCGGCAGACCACCACCAACCCTTCTTGGTCAGCGCATCCAGAAAGGTATTGACGTCCGCGTCTTGCACGTCCTTGGTCGCCATAAACCTGCAACGGTACCAATTGACCTGCAGCAGATCGGGACTCACGAAGCCGGGCCAGACCTTCGTGCCACGATTCGAAATGAATTCACATTTGAAGGGCCCGATGTCGTCGAACTTCGGGATCCCCTTCTCGGTGATAAGGTACATATCGATCCCGACTAGTTTGATCTCTCGCTTTTTCTTCGTCGCTATTGCAGTTTCTGTGAATGTCGGCATGGGTGTTCTCCTTTTTCATTCAGCCAGTAGTCTCGAACTCAGGCCTTCGCGTGCATTTTGTCCACGATGGCTTGCGCATACTCGTCCGTGGTTGCTGTTCCGCCGACGTCGTACGTCACGTGCTTCCGCTCGTCGAGGACGGCAAACATCGCCTTTTGGATCCGATCGGCTGCCGCTTCTTCCTTGATCCAGCGGAGCATCATGATTCCGGAGACCAGCACGGCAGAGGGATTGACCTTCTTCAGCCCGGCATATTTCGGCGCAGAGCCGTGGACCGCTTCGAAAATTGCGCAGTTGTCGCCTACGTTGGCGCCCGGCGCGAAGCCTAAGCCGCCCACCAGCCCTGCGCAGAGATCCGTCAGAATGTCGCCATACAAGTTCGGGAGCACCAAGCAATCGAACTGGGCCGGATTTCTCACAAGTTGCATGCAGCAATTGTCCACAATGATGTCGCCGGATTCGATTTCGGGATATTTTTTGGCGACCTCTCTGAAGGCGTCGAGAAAGAGTCCGTCCGTCATCTTCATGATGTTGGCCTTGTGGACGCAGTAGATTTTCTTGCGCCCAGCGGCCTTTGCCCACTTAAAGGCAAAGTCGGCAATGCGATAGGAGCCTGGCCAGGTGATGACTTTCAAACATTGCGCCACTTCGTCGGACACCATGTGCTCGATGGCCGCGTAGCAATCTTCGGTGTTCTCGCGAAAGTTAAGGATATCGATTTTGTCCCAGGGCCGCTTGAGCACCGGAATCAACTTCGCAGGTCGCACGTTGGCGTAGAGGTCGAACACCTTCCGGAGTGTCACATTCGCGCTCTTATGACCGGTCCCGATCGGCGTGGTTGTGGGCCCCTTCAACGCAAGCTTGTTTCTGGCGATGGCTTGGACCGTCTTGTCCGGCAGCAACGTGCCGTGCTTCTCCAAGCAGTCCAGTCCGATCTCTTCGTACTCCCATTTGATATCGACACCGCTCGCATCGATCACCAGCCGGACCGCTTCGCAGATTTCAGGGCCAGTGCCCTCTCCCGGTAACATCGTCACGATATGCTGTGTGCCCATTGAAGAACCTCCCTTAAGCAGCAAGGGTGAACGGACCATCCGTTCCCTGACCGGCTGTAAGTGCAAATCAGAGTCCAGACTGTTCAACAACCAGGCTGTAAACGGACAATTGCAATTTCTCAGTAAATTCGCGGAGAGTTGCGACCGGACTTCTCAGCGAAGAAGTGCGTTGCTGGAAGTGGCGAACTTATCGTGCATCGACACACGGGCTACACCACGACCTGTGCGTCTATGCTCGGCTGCCAGAGCAGCTACTACTTGGCCTGAGAAGGAAGATATTCGGGGTTTGGGAGTGGAGGAAGGCTGCATTGCCGGCTCTCTCGCTACCGACAACCAGAAGAACAATTCAAAGGATCAG
>JANOOS010000037.1:0-2558 GCA_031421455.1 Nitrospira sp. | reverse complement strand
GGACGGCATGCATTTCGACAGAGGCTGGTGGAGTTGGGATATACGCTCTCTGACGAAGAGATCAATCACGCGTTCGAGCGGTTTAAGAAGTTAGCCGATCAAAAGAAGGAGATATACGAAGAGGATCTTGAAGTCATCGTTTCCGAAGAGTTGGTCAAAATGGCCGATCGGATCAACTTGAAATCGTTCTTTGTCGCCAGCGGGACCGATCGGGTTCCAACTGCCACTGTCGAACTCGAGATCGACGGACGAACGATCTCGCAGACCGGAACCGGCGATGGGCCGGTCGATGCGGTCTACCGGACGATTGCCGCGATGACGCAGACAAAAAGTACGCTTCTCATGTATGTGGTGAAGGCCATTACCGGCGGGACCGATGCCCAGGGCGAAGTCTCGGTCCGGGTTCAAGAAGATGGCCGCACTGTCTCAGGCCATGGAGCGGATACGGATATCATCATGGCCTCGGCGAGGGCCTATCTCAACGCGCTAAACAAGCTGTTGTACCTGGCGGGAAAACAGACGCAGGGTGAACATAGGGTAAGCTTGATTTAGGGAAAGTGGCCACGGTAGAGTTAGCGGCTCCGGTCTGGAACCTGGAAGGTATTATCGGCTGGGAGGTGCGCCGTGGTTCATGTCACTCTGGCAGATCGGCCGGAGTTTTTGGCCGGCGATCATACCGTCCTGCGGGAGCTGCTGCATCCTGCGAAACAACCGCTCTCGCTTAGATATAGTGTGGCGCACGGGACATTGGCTCCCGGCCTTCGGTCGAAGTGGCATAAGCTGAGATCCTCAGAGGTCTACTACATTATCGCAGGCAGGGGACGATTGACCGTCGATGACTCTGTCGTCGCGGTGGAAACAGGCTCCATTGTCTATGTGCCTGCGGGAGGCAAGCAGTCTCTGGAGAGTAGTGGCCCCACCGCCATTGAATTCCTCTGTGTGGTCGAGCCTGCTTGGCGGCCAGAGGACGAGGAAGTGCTGGAGTAGCGCTGGTGTGGGTTAAACTCACAAAGAGGGAGAGTGATTTGTGAAGGCGAAGATTGCCGTGTTAGCCGGTGATGGAGTGGGTCGAGAGATCATTCCTGAGGCCGTGAAGGTGCTGAAGGCTGTGGCCAAGAAGTTCGAGCACAGGTTCGAGTTTCTATCCGCTGAAGTCGGTGGGCAGGCTATTGACAAAGTAGGCGTTCCGCTTCCTCAGGAAACGCTGACCCTGGCCAAACAGAGCGACGCGGTCTTGCTTGGCGCAGTAGGCGGTCCTAAGTGGGAGGGGTTGGAGTATAGCTTGCGTCCGGAACGCGCGCTGTTAGGCTTGCGAGAGCACTTGGGCCTCTACGCAAATTTACGACCGGCGAAGTTGTATCCGATGTTGGCCGATGCCTCCACACTGAAACGCGAGGTGATCGAGGGGATCGATATCCTTGTCATTCGTGAACTGACCGGCGGGATCTACTTCGGGAAACCAAAAGGGATCGAGAAGTTGCCGAACGGAAGCGAGCGAGGTGTCAATACCGAAGTCTATACCACTGAAGAAATCCAACGCATTGCGAAAGTAGCGTTTGAGGCGGCCAGAAAACGCCGGAAAAAGGTGACGTCTGTCGATAAGGCGAACGTTCTGGAGTCGTCTGAGCTGTGGCGCCGTGTCGTCATCGAGACCCACAAGGGCTATCCGGATGTAGAGTTGAACCATATCTATGTCGACAATGCGGCGATGCAACTCGTGCGCAACCCGCGGCAGTTCGACGTGATGCTCTGCAACAATATATTCGGTGACATTCTGAGCGATGAAGCCGCGATGTTGACCGGGTCTATCGGCATGTTGCCGTCGGCCAGCATCGGTGCGCAGGTCGGACTGTTCGAGCCGATTCATGGCAGCGCGCCTGATATTGCCGGGAAGAATGTGGCGAATCCCATTGCAACGATTGCTTCGGCGGCTATGATGCTGTCCTATGCCTTCAGGTTGGATAAGGAAGCCGCCGCGATTGAGGAAGCGATTGTGAAAGCCCTCGATTTTGGCTATCGGACGAAAGACATTCACAGCCCTGGTACTCGCCTTGTCGGTACGCTGGAGATGGGTGAAGTCATCGTGCAATATCTGAACTAGCAAGACTTATGCGGCAGATGAGCACAGATCTAACCGCCGGATTGATCCGGACTGTTGCCGGCATTGGAGCTCCTGGCTGGTCCGGCGACGGGGCCGGGGCGCTTGCTGCTTGCTTGAATGAGCCGAAGAGTCTCGCGGTCGATACAGAGGGTAACCTGTTCATCGCCGATTCAGAGAACCACGTCGTTCGGAAAATCGACATGAAGACCCAATGTATCAGGACGGTAGCCGGATGCACCCAGGGTGTCGGATCTGAAGTGAATCGTGTTTCGCCTGCTGCAGTGGCCGAGGGAGCAGGGAATGACGATCCTTTTGCCGAAACCGGCGCGATTGATTCGCACGCCTTTACCCAGCAGACTGACTTAAGTGGGACCGTGCGGTATGTTGTGACTGGTACAACGCCGGCAAAGCGCTTCAGCGGCGACGGTGGCCCTGCGGATCAAGCTCTGTTGAATTT
>JANOOS010000036.1:0-9506 GCA_031421455.1 Nitrospira sp. | reverse complement strand
GTGTTGGACGAGGACATGGTCAGGGAGGGCCTTCGGCGCCTCAGGCCCCTCGACTATATCGGCGAACTCTTAAGTCCGGACCCGGGCACAGCGCGGAGTAGGGTAGCGGTGTTGGAGGCAGGACTCTACATGCGCAACCAGCTTCTGCGCGACACCGATTGGGCCAGCATGGCCCACTCGCTGGAGGTTCGCACACCGTTGGTAGACTCGCACCTGTTGCAAAGGCTTGCGCCTGCCCTGGCCCTCGGCGAAGCCGGCCAGGGAAAGGATCTGCTGGCCCGGAGTTCGAGCCTTCCCCTTCCGGAGCCTGTTCGCACGCGTGGCAAGACCGGCTTCTCCATACCAGTGGCACATTGGATAGCGAATGACCCCGGCTTCCAACGAGGGACATCCCGTTCGAGTATCGCAACCTCGCATGAGCCTTCTCTCTGGACGCGACGCTGGGCGCATAATGTGGCGTCGGTGTTGGGTTAGCGTGAAAAGATGACTGAGCCTATCCGCATCCTTGCGTTGATCACCGATGGTTTTGGCAGCCAGGGAGGGATCTCGCAATATAACCGCGATCTACTGACGGCATTGTCCGATGCCGACATTGTGGGAGAAATCGTCGTGCTCCCCCGCCTCGGGCAGGCCGGTCAGCAAGGACTACCAGCGCGCGTACGGCAACAGGCGCCGATATTCAACAAAGTCCGGTACTCGCTATCTGCCGTGGCTGTTGCAACGATGAAAGGGCCGTTCGATCTGGTATTTTGCGGGCATATTTTGCAAGCCCCCTTAGCGGCCGTCATTGCACGCAGGCTACAGAGACCCCTGTGGTTGCAGCTACACGGGATCGAAGCCTGGACCTGTCCTCGTCCTGTCGTTCGTTGGGGAGCGGAGCAGTCCGATCTGGTGACCGTTGTCAGCCGATATACGAAACACAGGTTTCTCAGGTGGGCAAATATCCAGCCTGAAAGAGTCAGGGTTCTTCCGAACACCGTGAGCGATCGATACTCACCGGGGCCGAAATCGGAACAGATACTGGAGCAGTATGGCCTCCGGGGCAAACGGATACTGCTGACGGTTTCCCGGATTTCGCTGGATGATCGATACAAAGGGCACCACCGGGTTCTTGCAGTCATGCCGGATCTGCTTCGCGAATATCCCGATCTCGTCTATGTAATCGCGGGTGATGGAAACGGCCGCGATAAACTCCAGCATCTGGCCCTGGAGCAGGATCTCGGAGACCGCGTGAAGTTTATCGGCAGGGTGAACGATGCACAGCTTCCAGATCTATACCGTACTGCCGATGTCTTCGTCATGCCCAGCACAGAGGAGGGGTTCGGGATTGTCTTCCTTGAGGGCATGCGTTCGGGCATTCCAGTGATCGGCGGAAATGGCGACGGCAGTATGGATCCCCTACGGGACGGCACTGCCGGGTATGCCGTCTCCTGTGAAAACCGGGGTGAACTCCTCAGTGCAATCAGGTCCGCGATCGAGAATCCACGAGACAGAACAGATTATGCCGACATATTCAGCATCACGGCATTTTCGCAGCAATGCGCGAACCTAGTGAGTAGCTGCTGTGCCAAGGCGAATCTCTGAGCCGGAGTAAAAGCACATGGTCACAATCTATCTTGTATCGCTGTTAGTGCCGCTAGGGGCCTTGTGGTTCGGCTACCCGGCTGCAATGGAGTGGCTCATTGGTCATTGGAGTTCGGAAGAATACAGTCATGCAGTAATGATCCCGATTGTCGGGGCCTACATGACGCTGCTCAGTCAGCCGCCCCGTGGCCAGAGTCGTTCAGGGGCCCGATACTGGGGCATAGCACTGCTGTCGTCGGCCGTGCTGATGCTCCTGCTTGCACATTATGGCCAGATGATCAGCCTCTATGGTTTCAGTTTTCTGGCAATGACGTTCAGCCTGTTTCTCGTGCTGGCGGGATGGGAGGCGACAAAGAAGAATTGGTCCGCCCTGTTCCTTCTGGCCTTCATGGTGCCGCTGCCCACTGCACTGTTCAGTGGCATGTCCAATTCTCTGCAACTGGTCTCCTCTCGCCTGAGTACATGGCTGATCGAGCTGTCTGGAATTACCGTTCACCTGGAGGGCAACATCATCGACATCGGCACGATGAAGATGCAGGTGGTGGAAGCTTGCAGCGGCTTGCGGTATCTGTTGCCGCTGATCGCACTCGCCTATATCGTCGCGGTGTTCCAAGGAGGATCGCTGATCAGAGGCGCGCTGCTATTGCTCGCTGCCATCCCGATCACCGTGTTCATGAACAGCGTGAGAATCGCGCTGACCGCAGTGTTCGCCGAATACCTCGATGTCAATACGGCAGAAGGATTCCTCCATGATTTCGAGGGCTGGGTCATCTTTCTCCCGGCCTTGGGGCTACTCGTGCTGCTCAGCTTGGCGATGGCAAAGATTGCCGGAACGAAAGGCGGAATGTCGAACTGGGCGCTTGTTCCAGAGGGCGGTTTCCAAAATCCGTTGAAGGCCGAAATGAAATGGTTTGCCAATGCCGGACAACCGACGTTGGCCGCTGCCATAGCAGTCATGATCTCAGTCGCATGCATACCCCTGGTCTTACCGGAAAAAACCATCAGAACTCCCCAGCGGGAAGAGTTTACCTCCTTTCCAATGGTATTCAAAGAATGGAAGGGGCAGCACCACCCAATGGATACGATCTATCAAAACGCGCTGCCTTGGTCGGACTATCTTCTGGCTGACTATGCCAAGCCGGGAGGAGGGCTCGTCAATGTTTTCGTTCCTTACTTCAAATCGCTCTACGAGGACTCTTACACCCATAACCCTGCAGTATGCCTTCCAGGCAACGGATGGATTATTGAAGAAGAAGGAGTCACGACGCTGCGAGATGCCCGACTGCCCGATGCCGGCACGCTCCGCGTCAATCGTCTCGTTGCGACCATAGAGGGGAAGCAGCATGTGGTCTATTACTGGTTCCAGCACAAGGGACAGGTCATTACCAACCAGAACATGGTGAAACCGGTGTTGCTGTGGAATTCTCTCATGGAGGGCAGGGCAGACGGCGCATTAGTTCGGCTTGTAGTCGGCATGGACAGCGTTCCGGATATGCCGGCCGCCGATGCGGCGTTGCAGGACATGGCCGTGCAGTTGCAGACTGTCCTCCCACGTTTCGTGCCGATTTAACGGAGATTGCCGGTTTACGATCCGGAGAAGGAAGCGGTACATGGAAACTCACCATGATAGTCAGGGAGAGGGATTGCATCAGGTCCAGAACTCTTGGTCTCCCTATGCGCGTTTACCGCAGAGTCTGCGCTCTCAATTGCGCCAGTCCTGGAACCACCTAGGTTTTAATAACGATGTGGCGTCCAAACTACGGTACGAAGTCGATATGGCGCTGTTGCGCGTACGCTGCGCAGTGAGCGGACGGTATAAACGGGCAACATCTGAGCTGGCCGGGAGGAAACATCTCCGGCTTCACCTGGGTTGCGGGAATGCGCTGCTCCCAGGCTGGATCAACATGGATTGCTACCCTCCGCGCAAGGTTCCAGGAACCGAGATGCTGATGCTCGATATGAGACGCAAGTGGCCGCTCACAGACGGATCTGCCTCAGCCCTATTCTCCGAGCATTTTCTGGAGCACCTACCGTTTGAGACAGTCCGCGATCACATTCTCAAGGAGATAAGACGGATTCTTGAACCAGGCGGCCACGTCCGTATCGGCGTTCCGAATGGGGAATACTTTGTCGAGCAATACATGGCTTCAAAGAGCGGTACCACAGATCCCCTCTATGAGCAGGCACGCCACGGCAAGTCGTCCATGGTGATGTTGAACGAGATTGCCCACGGGTTCGGTCATTATTTCGCCTACGACTTTGAGACGATGCAGCAGATTCTAAAGGAGGCCGGTTTTGCCGAGATCCGCCGGATGAAGCCGGATAAAACCGATGTGGAAGTGTTTAAGGGGCTGGATCGCGAGGATCCGTGGCGTATGGCAATGACGTTATACGTAGAAGCCATGCGTCCATGAGTAACGTCGCTCGGATACCCATGAGTATGAAAGTCGGAGAATGGCTGCGCTCAGATTTCTTTTCGGTCGGGGTATCTCAGACCATCGCTGCCCTTGGACAGATCATCGGCGTCCGTCTCCTGACCGAGGCCCTTTCGCCGGCAGTGTTCGGGGAGGTCATTCTCATAGTGGGACTGTCCACGCTTGCCACGTCCGTCTTGGTGAATCCCACGATGCAGGCAGTCCTACGCTATTACCCTGAATGTGCGCAATCCGGCGACGGGGCGCCGGTAGAGCGAACCGCGCTTCAACGCATCACGCGAAACTCAGCTATTGCGTTGCCGCTATCCATCCCATTCGGGATTCTTGGCGTGGTGGCTGGCTGGTTTAGCCTTACTGTCTTAATCTTGCTGCCGATATTGGTGGCGATCGACGGGATGCGAATGTTACGCACTACCGTCATGAATGCCTCCAGGCAACATCACCGTTATGGAGTCTGGCAAATCGGAGAGGCATGGGGAAGACCAGTGCTGGCTTATGGAGCCATCGTCTGGTGGGGAATACATACGGAAATCGTGTTAGGCGCGTTTATTGTGACGTCACTGGTCCTCTACGGTGTCATGAGGTATTCAATCGATGTTCAGTCGACGGCGATCCCTTCACGGGAGTTCAACGAAGAGGATCTCCTGCAAAAATTCAAGGACTACGGGAGGCCGCTCATCCCTCTGGGCTTGCTCGGCTGGATCTCCGGCATGGCGGATCGCTACATGATCGGCAGCCTGCTCTCGGCCCAGAATGTTGGCATGTATGCCGCAGCCTATGGTTTGGCCAGCCGGCCCCTGCTGATGCTGTCGACGATCGCCGAGACCGCGATACGCCCGGTGTACTATTCGGCCATCGCGCGCAAAGACTGGACGGCGAGCCGGAAATACCTGATCAGATGGTTCGCAGTCGTGTTCGCTGCCGGGACAGCCACGTGCGTCATTTTTGCGCTGTTTCATCAACAGATTGCCCAAGTATTGCTGGGCCCCGGATTCAGGGAGGCGTCCCATCTCATGCCCTGGATCGCCTCAGGCTATGGCCTCCTTGCCCTATACCATATTTCTGTACGTGTCTGTCTGGGGCACGATGCGCCGCAAGCGGTGACGCTGACTGAAACAGTAGGTGCCCTATTGGCGGTTGCGATCGGATTCATCTTAATCAAAGAGTATGGCTTATTTGGCGCAGCCATGGCGGTGCCCATCTATTGCGGCATCCAGTTGGTGACTTCAGTCGGTCTCGCTCTTCGATCGGCCCGGCCCATAGCATCCGTAATTGAAAAGCCCGCAATGCCGTTATGAGCCACATAGATGTAGGTATCGTAGGAGCAGGCGACATCACGAGACTGGCTCATCTGCCGGTGCTCAAGAACTATGCAGATGTGCACATTGCGTGGATTGCCGATATGGATGCGCAACGGGTGAACAGTCTTGGACGGGCCTACGATGTCGACTGCCGGATCCTGTTGGACAAGGAGATCCAGTTGCCGCCTTGTGACATCGCGCTCTTGGCAACCCCTGTCTATGCCCGCCGGCCCTATCTCGAATACTTCGGTGCTCGTGGCAATGCGATTCTGACAGAAAAACCATTCGCATTGTCTCTCGACGAACATCGAAGTTTTTTGAAGCTATGCTCGAACAGCCAGATCCACTGTGGCTATATGCGGCGCACCTATGCGACGGTCCGCGCGTTACGGCGTATGGTTCGGGAGAGATGGTTCGGACGACTGAGGAGCATAGGGTACTCGGAAGGAGGGCGAGTATCGAGGACGGTCGCTGCCTCAAAAACGCTCGACATGAGTTATAAACAAGGCGGCGGGGTATTGAGGGACCTTGGATGTCATGGGCTGGATGCTCTCGTGCACGCCACGGGGGCGACGCAGTGTCATGTCCGCACCGCCGCTATTGAGTGGGACAAGGAAACGGACCGTCAGGTTGTGAGCGAGTTTGCCTTGTCTGGCATCGAGCATCTCGAGAAGAATGAGTGTCCGGTAGAATTTTCAATCAGTTGGCTATCTGAACAGAACAACCATGTCATTTTCGACTTCGATCACGCCAGACTGAAAGCAGGAATAGGCCCCGAGGCGCAGTTGGAAATAGCGTCGCCCTTGCACAAGGACATGTGGACCAGATTGTCTCTGGACATTATAGGCGCCCGTTCAAGCTATCAGGCATTTTTTCTTGAGTGGCAGGATGTCGTAGGTGCTTTCAGAAATGGACAGCCGGGAGAGTTGTCCGCTGCGAGTTCGTTACTGACGACGCGTATTGTCGATGACATCTATCGGCTGGGAGGGGGGCGATGATGCGTATCGCGGTCCTCGGCGCCAATGGGCAGGTAGGCGCGGAACTATGCCTGCTCCTTTCTCGACAAGAGAAGGTGGAAGTCGTACCGATCTGCCGCAATCGGATGGGATCCGCGTTTCTCAGATTCAGCGGGCTGGCATGCCGCCACGGACAACTCACGGACTCGGGGGACGCACACCGTCTTCTGGGCGACTGCGACGTGATTGCGAACCTCGCGCTGGCGAGTTTAGTGCCCAATTATCGAGAGGCGATGGATCTCCACAATAAGCTCATTCGCAATGTTGCGCAGTGTACACCGAGGTCAGGGAAGCACATCTACTTCAGCACCATGTCGGTATATGGAGACGCGCAAGTACATCAGAAGATTGTCTGCCGCGACTTGTACGGAAAGGAAAAGAGCCGTTGCGAGAAGGTTGCGCAAGTGTCTGGGAAACGATTCGGGCGCGACACGTACATTTTTCGGCTTGGCCATGTATGCGGCGAACTCCAGGGCATTACGAAGAAAATTCGTGAAGAGATTGCGTTACATCCTATTCATGTTCCCGACCTTGAGCGCGCATCCAATACGGTGCATGTCGCCACCATTGTGGATGCGATTTTGAAAGTGGCTGCCGGAAGCGTGTCGCCTGGAACGTACGACTTGATGAATGTGCCGCAATGGTCGTGGAAAGAGGTATTCGAGTATGAAGGTCGAGCGATCGGGGTGTTCCCGAAGTTTGCCGGGTATGCTGGAAAGGCAGGCATAGATCCGAGGGATTTCTTCTCTCGCCACGCCAGGCGATGGATGGCAACATTGGCTGGGAAGCCCCTTGCACGGAGGGCCGGCTCACGGTTGCTAGCCTTGTTGCCGTCCCAATGGCCCAGCCGGCTGAAGGCGATGTATTCGACGAAGGCTGCGGCTGCGGAGATCGCCAAACTCTTTCCGACGCAGGAACCGATGGATGCGGTGTTACGAAAACCGGTCGGGGGTAAATTCATCGACGCATTGACTCCCACGGTTGACCTTCTTCGGCAGCCGGAGTTTCGCCTATCCGATCGAGATCGAACGGCTGCCTGGCCAGAGGACATTTCTATCGTCGAAGACGGAGTCGTCAGATAATGCGTTTGCAAAACAATAGACTGCAGGAGAGGTGCGTGACTCATGGATAGCACAACAGTTACGAAGACAGCATACCGCGATCGACTCTACTCAAACTACGGGCATGACTTCCAGGATGCCGGGGAGAAATTCGATCGAGAAGGAGCCTTGCGCTGGGCGCGCGCCTGTGCCTATCACCTGCGAGGTTGGCTTCCGGAGCAGAAGAAAGCCCGTGTCCTCGATCTCGCATGCGGGGCCGGCAAGCTCTTATTTTTCTTCTCAGAACGAGGTTACAGCGAACTGACAGGAGTGGATATCAGCCCGGACCAGGTCGCGCTGGCCCGGCAAGTGACCCCAAATGTTAAGCTGGAAAGTGTGCTCGATCACCTCGAAAACAATCCTGCCTCCTACGACATCATTACGGGATATGACATCATCGAACATTTCCACAAGGACGAAGTGCTTCGCTTCATCGATGGCTGTCTGAGTGCCTTACAACCTGGTGGCCGCCTGATTCTGCAGACTCCCAATGCCGATAGCCCATGGGGAACCATGCATCGATATAACGACTTCACTCATGAAGTTTGCTTCAATCCAAACTCATTGACCAGGCTGTTGCGGGTTGCAGGTTTCGGCAAGATAGAAGCGCGGGAGGCGGGACCGATCCCCTTGGGAAACAGCCTGACCTCTTCCCTGCGGTATCTGATCTGGCAGACGATCCGGGTCGGCCTGCGTATATGGAACCAAGCTGAGACCGGTGCTGCCGGTGATGGCGTGTGGACCAGGGTATTCCTCATTTCCGGAGTCAAGAAGTAGCCGCCATGCGGATCTTGTACATCGGCCAGCTTTGGGAGGGAGGAACGGCGCTCGCGCGCATGAAGGTACTGAACGGCTTAGGTCATACCACCGTTCCATTCGATGTCTCACCCTTTGCCAGCCGCGCATCCCGCCCACTTCAGTCCATCGCTGCGAGATTCAACGTTGGATCGATTCTGAGAAAGATGAACCAGGCATTGACGCAGCAAGCCGGCAGCCTTCGAGAGATCTCGCACATTTGGGTAGACAAGGGAGTCTGGATTTTTCCTGAGACCGTACAGCATCTGAAGCAGGCCACGGGCGCACAGGCTTTACACTATACGCCTGACTCACAGATCGTTTCGCAACGATCGAGACATTTCATGTCCTCGATCCCATTCTACGACGCCTTGGTTACCACCAAGGAATGGGAGGTCGAGGCCTATAAAGAGGCCGGAGCCAAGCAGGTGATTTTGACGTACCAGGGTTATGACAGCAGGTTTTTCCCCCGCAAGGTTCGAGCAGCCGAGCGATCAGCGTTCGATTCTGACGTCTGTTTCGTCGGGCATACACAGAGGCATTATGCCGAGCGATTACAAGCACTGTCATCGCTCGGCATCCGGTTGCGGATCTGGGGCGATGCCTGGCCGCGTTATGCGGAGAAAAATACATGGGCGAAGGCGCTAGTCGGGCAGGGCTTGTGGGGCGAGCGCTACCCGACTGCGCTGGCCTGTGCAAAGATCGGGTTGGGGTTGATCGGGAGGCACATTCCTGAAACCTCCACCACGCGCACCTTCGAAATTCCCGCGATGGGAACATTTCTGTTGGCGGAGCGTACCCCCTTGCACCAGGAGCTATTCGGAGAGGGTAAAGAAGCCGATTTTTTCTCCTCCGATGACGAAATGTTGGACAAGACCCGCTTTTACCTAACGAATAACGAGGCGCGGGACCGAATTGCCGCAGCCGGCCGGGCGCGATGCGAGCGGAGCGGATATTCCAGTGCCAACCTGCTGCAAAAAGTCATCGATACTGTGCAACGGTCGGATTAATTATGCTCACGTCTCCAAAGACTCTGCTGGATTCAGGATTACCCTTTGGCTCTATCGCAGCCTACGTGGGGTTCTGCTTGCTTCTCACCATGCTCCAGGCCTTCTGGGTGGACGCGGTCTCCAAGAACGATCTTGAACTGCCAAACCTGCTCGTTCCAATACTGCTTGGGATATCTAGTCTTCTACTCGGATGGCGGCTGGTGCGGCAATCCCCATTGGCGATCTGGAACCCTCTGGTCTGGTTTCTATTGGCATCAGTTCTTTA
>JANOOS010000035.1:0-1550 GCA_031421455.1 Nitrospira sp. | reverse complement strand
CGGAGTTTCACGTCGGTTTCGAACCCAGTCCAGCTAAAGAATTTGACGGGGCCGCTGGCGATCTGACCTGGTGTGCGGTCGAGCGGGCCGTAGAGGGATTGAAGATAGGCCAGAATCTGGTCATGGGTCGCCTTGCCTTGGTAGCGGACAGTCACACGCGCGAACTTGCCTTCTGCGGTGACGAATCGCATGGAGTCGACCTTCACTGGGCCTAGAAAAGGAATCCCGGTCTTCAGCTCATAGGTTTGTGACCGACCGGTGTCCTCGACTTTCATGAAGCTGTCGGTTTCCGAAAATGTTGCCCCCCAGGGGATTCCCTCGAACCCATTTGGATCGTTCTGCATCGGCACGGCTGATGCCGGGGCGCCATGCAGGATGAGCGAGAAGAAAAGGGCGATGGAGGAAATGTAGCGGACCCAATGGGTTGTGCGGGGGGAGGGAGGCATGTTATTCCGCCGAATCGCTGATATGGTCGTTGAACAGTGGGGCCAGGGTGCGACTGTCGATGAAGATAAATCCCCTCTCCGTGTTCGCATGGTACGTCACGCTGATTTCGGTATCGGTCCCGCGCCACGTATATTGCTGATTGAGGCCCCGCATCATCTGTCCTGGGATGCGCTCAAGGGAACCGAACTGACGTTCCAGGTAGGTGAGGATCTGTTTGTGCCGATCCGCACCCTGATAGTGAATGGTCACGCGGGCGAACTGCTCGCCGACCGATAACAGCAGGAGGCTCTCGACCGGGATTCCGGCATACGATGGCGGGCCCTCTCTCAATCGGTATTCATTCACATGCGGACCTGCTCTGGCCACTTCCAAGTCTGGCCGCGTGGCCAAGGCAATGCCCCAGGCCAGGCTCTGAAAACCGTTCGGGTCATTCATCATCGGCACCGCATGGGCGAGAAAAGGGCGGCCCATACAGAGCAGGAGGCACAATAGGAGAAGGTATCGGCCCGCGCGATGCTTCTGTTGCCCGATCATGCCAGAACGCTACCATGGCCGATTATTAGGGTGCAACTGTCTCAGTTTTGTTGAGAATCGCGTGAGGCATAGCTTATAATGCGCGCGCTTTTCCATGTGCGGAGTGGCGAGGAACTAACCGGATGATTGAGAGCGATACGTTCGTCCAAGCCCTGCAAGATATTGGGGTGGATTTCTTTACGGGGGTTCCGGACTCGATCCTGGGAGGCATTATCGCGGAGTTGATGGAGCGGCGTCTCTATACCCCGGCAGTGCGTGAGGACGAAGCCGTAGCCATGGCAGCCGGAGCCTATATGGCCGGAAAGATTCCCGCCGTGTTGATGCAGAATTCCGGGCTAGGGACATCGCTCAATACGCTCATTTCCCTCAACTATATCTATCAGCAACCCTGCATCCTGATCGTGTCCTGGCGTGGCCAAGGCGGCAACGATGCGCCGGAGCATCTGGTGATGGGCGAAGTCATGCCGCAGTTTCTCGATACGATGAAGATTCCTCATCGCACGCTGACGGAAAAGACGGCCATCGACGATCTGAAGTGGGTAGCCGAGACGTTTATGAAAAAACGGATT
>JANOOS010000034.1:0-2896 GCA_031421455.1 Nitrospira sp. | reverse complement strand
CCAATATTTACTCAGCCTTGGGGAACTCGGCAATGGCGTTGCGTATGCGGAGGCACGGCTTCGAATCGGATTGACGCACGAACGAGTCGGACTCAAGCAGAAGTGGTATTTGGGTGCGTACCACAAATTCTTCGAACTAATTTTACAGCCGCTTGCGGTTCGTTATTCGGGAGACGCGAGCAGGCTGTCCTCATTGGCCCTCACGCTGAACAAGATCATCACGCTCGATGAGATCTTTGTCGTGGAGACCTATTACCATGCGACGATGCAGCGTTTGGAAGACAGTCTGCATCGACTGAAGGACGCCCATCGGCAGCTTGAAGACTTCTCCCGGCGGGACTCTCTCACGCCGGTGGACAACCGGCGCGCCCTGATGGAGGCGCTGGCCATGGAGTTTCACAGGAGCCGCCGTTATCAGCATCCGTTCGCACTGTTGTTTCTCGATGTGGATCACTTCAAAGAGATCAATGACCGGCATGGGCATGTGTTCGGCGATCACGTGCTGCTCCATATCGTGCAGTTGGCCAGGGGAATCATCCGTCCAGCCGATATCATGGGCCGCTACGGGGGTGAGGAGTTTGTAATCGGTTTGGTGGAGTGCGATCAATCCGGCGCCTTGCAGATTGCCGAGCGTATCAGGCTGAAAATCGCACAGGAGCAGTGTACGTGGGAACATCATTCCACCGTGGTCACGGTCAGTATCGGGGTCGTGATGTTATCTCCGGAAATCGATCAAGTCGAGACACTCGTGACACGCGCGGATCAGGCCATGTATTACGCCAAGCGCAGTGGGCGGAACCGGGTCGAGTTGTACAACGAAGCCTGCGTTTCGAAGAACCAGCTGGGATGAACTGAGCCTCTGTATGCTCGACTTGCCCTGAGATTAATCCTCTAGCAATTCGCTGGGAAACTCCGCCAGCGTAAGAACCTCCTGCTCATACCAGATTGCCAGCTATCTATGCTGGTCCCGCTCGGTTAAGTCGCGCGCAGGCGCCGTCGTCGCACAGGTTAATGCTGCAACGATGAACAACAGCCCAGCATCCACGCACAGATACGTCTTCATGTGTATTTTTTCTCCCCTGATGCAGGTCTGTCGCACCACTGATACGTGGGAAACGTGTCGGAGTGAATGACGCTTTCTGCAACACTCGAAGGGGATAGGCTGCCCCGTTTTGCCCTGACACTCCCATTGATCCAGGTAATTGCTATCTGAATCACTATTAACGCGAATCATTTCCCGAGATTCCATTGCCACGGAAAGAG
Organism: Nitrospira sp.; assembly: GCA_031421455.1. Classification (GTDB taxonomy): domain Bacteria; phylum Nitrospirota; class Nitrospiria; order Nitrospirales; family Nitrospiraceae; genus Palsa-1315. Next base: position 1,633 of record JANOOS010000034.1, on the reverse strand, counting down.
CTGTGGAGATAGTCGAAATCAAGTGATCGCATATATGTCAGTCAATGTAACGCCATTGATTTATCCATCATTTTCCATGAAGTGCAGAGCAGTTGAACAACCTGGCAGCTCTATCCCATGCACTTAGAGGTGACCTTTAACTGCTGTCCCTAAGATTATCGGTATTGGTTTTGCTTCTCCCAATAATCGAGAGAGGTGAATCGATGCGGTTTCAACTCACCCATTGCAGTGCGTTGGTTCACTGCACACAAAGGAGGAACTGATGACGGTGACCTAGTGAGATGCGTGACGCCATTGCGAGAAGGCCAGGTGTCACGAAGGAGGCTTTGAACGTTGGATAACGTAAGCAGTCGGCAACAATATCGGTGCCACGGCGCTATGAGCGCTATTACACAAAGGAGGGGATCATGACGATGTGGAAACAATGGATTCAGCGTGGTGTTTTGTGCGGTTTGTTGCTGGGAGGGTTAGTCGCCTTCGCGACGACCGCGAGTGCTGCCGACTCTATGCCGGCCATAACTGATCACGCTGGAATGGCAACCTGGTATGAGAAGGAAGCGGCCACTAATCGGCAAAAGGCGAAGGACATGGAGGTTATGAAAGCAGAGTATGGGAAAAGCCCAGCCTTCGTCCAAGGTATGGCCGGCGTGGGAGCGAAAACGGATATTCCTCGGCACTGCGAGAGTCTTATCAGCTCGTATACGAAGGCAGCTGAAGGAGCCGACGAGATGGCCAAGGTGCATCGCAGCATGAAGAAGTAAGAGAAGCGAGAGGTCTGGATTAGCCGGTGCAAATCGGTAAGGAAGTGAGAGGCGAAGGGATGGGGGCCGGTTGCTACGCACAAGGGCGTGCGTGTCGACGACGTCGTCGACTCCGCTCCCCGTCTTTCGGGTATCACTGTTGCTGAACAGGGCAGGAGGGAGTCAGGCAGATTTGGCATGCTCGCTTTAGTGGGCATGACTACGCAGCGAGGTCGAGCAGATGCGGCAAGAACGATGGTTGGTCTCATGATTCCACGAGTTCAAATACGGCATGTCGTACTGGCGTTCTTCTTCGCCTTGTGTCAGGTGATCGGGGCCACGTGTGCGTTGTCCGATCTCTCGGTGGCGGAAGGTGCGTCGCTGCTCGTGGAGGAGGGAATGGCTTGTCCAATGGATGGGACCACCATGTGCCCCTCGGTACTTATCTCGTCTCCCGAACGTCAGATAAAGCGTACCCTCGTCTCGAATGTTGATCATGCGCAGACCTTGCTCGGTTCGGCTGCAGTGCTCACAGTTCAGTGCATACCTGCGCTGTCGTCCTGGAGCAGCGCAGGTTCCATGGTCCCCATCTCCATAAGTTCTCCCTCGGTCCTCCGAATCTGATTCCACACCGTCAGTTCTTTCGCTCGCCGCTCGGCTGCTTGGGTTGACCGAGCGATGGCCCTTTCTTTCTTCAATGCCGTCTGGAGATGCTGCCGTGACACGATCACCGTTTCATATTTCATCGTGGGTTTTTTCTGCCCTTGCACTCTCTGCCGTAGGCCTCACCCCGCTGTGTGCCAGCGGCGCGCAAGAGATTGGTGGTGCCACGCGCTCGGATACCGCAGTCCCCATGGCGCCGGGTGACGATCGGATCAATCTCCAGAGTCTCA
>JANOOS010000033.1:0-3103 GCA_031421455.1 Nitrospira sp. | reverse complement strand
GCTGGCGCGATGTGCCGGTCAAGAGCGATGTGATCGGCCCCGTGGCGCGCAGCACCGAACCCTTCATGCGGCAGGTGTTCATCGCCCGCGATATCCTCAATGAAGGGCAGTTTGAACGCAAGCTCTATGTCATTCGCAAGCGGATGGAAAACGCTGTTCGCGAATCGGCGATTCAGGGACGGGACTACTTCTACATCTCAAGCCTGTCGGCGAACACGATTGTGTACAAGGGCCTGTTGCTTCCGCATCAGATGTCTGCCTACTACCAGGACTTGAAGGATGAGCGATTGGTGAGCGCGCTTGCCCTCGTGCATTCCCGCTTCAGCACGAATACGTTCCCCACCTGGCCCTTGGCGCATCCCTATCGCTACATTTGCCATAACGGCGAGATCAACACGCTCAAGGGCAACGTGAATTGGATGCGCGCCCGGCAAGGCCGGCTCAATTCCGACTTGTTCGGACAGGATCTGGCCAAGCTCTATCCGATCGTTTCCGAGCAGCAGAGCGACTCCGCCTGTCTGGACAATGCCGTGGAATTCCTCACCATGGGGGGCCGTTCCCTCCCACACGCGATGATGATGCTGATCCCCGAACCCTGGGTCGCAAATCCGCAAATGGATCTGGATCGGCGGGGGTTCTATGAGTATCACGCGGCGATGCAGGAACCCTGGGACGGTCCGGCGGCAGTCTGTTTCACCGACGGTAAGTTCATCGGCGCGACGCTCGATCGTAATGGATTGCGTCCCTGCCGCTATCAAGTGACGACGGACGGTCTGGTCATTTTGGCGTCAGAAGCCGGTGTGTTGCCGATGGATATCCGGAAGATCAGGCAAAAGGGGCGCCTCATGCCGGGCCGGATGTTCATGGTCGATACCGTGCAAGGGCGCATCATCGATGACGAGGAAGTGAAGGCCGAGATCGTCAGCCGCAAGCCGTACCGGTCCTGGGTCACCGAATTTCGGATCTCGCTCGATGAATTGCCCGATCCCAGCAATGTGCCCCAGCCGGACCACCTGACGATTCGCCAGCGCCAGCAGGCCTTCAGCTATACCATCGAAGAATTGAAGATGGTCATCACTCCCATGGTGGTCGAGGGGCAGGAAGCGACCTCTTCGATGGGCACGGACACGCCGTTGGCGGTGTTGTCCGATCGGCCGCAACTGCTCTTCAAGTATTTCAAGCAGCTGTTCGCCCAGGTGACCAATCCGCCGATCGATCCGATCCGCGAAGAACTGGTCATGTCGCTGACGACCAGCATCGGGCCCAAGCCGAATCTGATGGACGAAAATCCGGAGTCCTGCCGCCGCATCCGGGTCAAACAGCCGATTCTGACCAATGCCGAGCTTCAGAAGATCCGCGAAATCGCCGATCCGCATTTTAAGAGCAAGACGCTCAAGATGCTCTTTCGTGTAGCCGAGGGGCCTGAGGGGCTGGGGGAAGCAGTCGACGATCTCTGCCGGCAGGCTTCTCAGGCGATTAAAGATGGCTACAAGTTTTTGATTCTGAGCGATCGCGGGGTGAACGAAGAATGGGCGCCGATTCCAAGCTTGCTCGGCATTGCGTCCGTCCACCATCATCTTGTGCGCGACTGCACGAGGACCGAAGTCGGCCTCATCGTGGAGACCGGTGAGCCGCGAGATGTGCATCACTTCGCCTGTTTGATCGGCTATGGAGCCGGGTCTGTGAATCCGTACCTCGCTTTCGAGACGATCGTGGACCTGGACCGCGAAGGTTACTTTCCCGAGGGTCTGGATGCCCAGACCGCGGAAGGCAAGTTCATCAAGGCGATCAACAAGGGGCTGCTCAAGATCTTCTCGAAGATGGGCATCTCGACCGTGCAATCCTACTGCGGCGCGCAGATCTTCGAAGCCATCGGATTGAATCGTGAACTGATCGGCCGGTACTTTACCGGGACGCCGTCGCGTGTGGAGGGGATCGGCATTCTGGAAGTCGGGGATGAGACGCTTCGGCGCCATCGCCTGGCCTATGAACCGGCTCCGATACGGCAACTCGATTTCGGCGGGGAGATCCACTACCGCATCCAGGGCGAGCATCATAACTGGAATCCGGACACGATCTATAAGCTGCAGCACGCAACGAAGGCCAACGATCCCAAGACCTTTGCCGAGTTTTCCCAACTGGTGAACGACGAGAGCAAGCGGCGCGCAAACCTACGTGGGCTGCTTGAGTTCAAGTTCCTGCCTGAGGCGATTCCAGTCGAGGAGGTGGAATCGGCCAAGGAGATCGTCAAGCGGTTCACGACGGGCGCGATGTCGTTCGGCTCGATCAGCAAGGAAGCGCACGAAACGCTGGCCATCGCGATGAACCGCCTGGGCGCCAAGAGCAACACCGGCGAGGGCGGAGAAGACCCGGCTCGATTCATTCCTCTGCCGAACGGCGACTCGAAGAACAGCTACATTAAGCAGGTGGCGTCGGCGCGGTTCGGCGTCACGAGCCACTACTTTGTGAATGCGAGAGAACTGCAGATCAAGATGGCGCAGGGAGCGAAGCCGGGCGAGGGCGGACAATTGCCGGGTCACAAGGTCGATGAGAACATTGCGAAGTTCCGCTATGCGACGCCCGGTGTGCAGCTCATTTCTCCGCCGCCGCACCACGACATCTATTCCATCGAAGATCTGGCGCAACTCATTTTTGACTTGAAAAATTCCAGCCCTGACGCGGCGGTGTCGGTCAAGCTCGTGTCGGAAGTGGGCGTCGGCACGATTGCGGCCGGAGTGGCCAAGGCCTATGCGGACAAGGTGCTCATCAGCGGCGACTCCGGCGGCACCGGCGCCTCTCCGCTCTCGTCCATCAAGTACGCGGGGGTTCCATGGGAATTGGGCCTGGCCGAGACGCATCAAACGTTGGTGCTGAACGATCTGCGGGGCCGTATCCGGGTCGAGACCGACGGGCAGCTGAAAACCGGGCGCGACGTGGCGATCGCGACATTGTTGGGCGCCGAGGAGTTTGGGTTTGCGACCGCGCCGTTGATTGTCGAAGGCTGCATCATGATGCGGAAGTGCCACCTCAATACCTGTCCCGTCGGCATTGCGACACAGGACCCGGCCTTGCGAAAGAAATTTGTTGGGCAACCGGAACATAT
>JANOOS010000032.1:0-3457 GCA_031421455.1 Nitrospira sp. | reverse complement strand
GCGGTCATTCGAGCAGTCGATTACGCACGCAGCCGGCCCGGCGAGATTCAGGCGGTGATGGTGGATGTGGATGCAGAATCCACGGCGCGCATACAAATCCAGTGGGCCCAGTGGGGCTGCGGTGTCCGGTTGTCGGTGTTACCCTGCCCATACCGTTCTGTCCTGAGCTCCTTCCTCGACTACGTCGAGGAGCTCTTAAAAAAGGAGCCGGATACCTGGGTGACTGTCGTGATTCCGGAGGTTCTTCCCGCCCACTGGTGGCAGGGCATCCTGCACAATCAACGCGCGCTGCTCCTCAAAACAGCGCTATTGTTCAAAGAACGAGTCATCCTGACGGATGTCCCCTTCCACTTAAAACGGTGAGGCGTGAAACGTGAGGCGTAAGGCGTGGGCGCGCAACTATTGTCTTCTTACTGTTGCCTTGTGTCTTGCACTTTCGGCGCAGCAGGCGTTCGCATTCAAGATAATCGAACCGGCGGAAGGGGCGAAGCTGACGGCGGGGAAAACCGTCACAGCCCGCGTGGACCTCGGAAAAGATTCCGGTATCATCCAAGTCCGCTACTATTGGTATAGCGAACAGGATGACACCCTGGTAGAGCAGGAGGACGCCACAGCCATGGGGTCGATCGTTGCACCAGTGGTGCTGATCGGATTGTCCGACCATCACCCAGCCTTCGGCGGCCCCTTGTTGGTTCCGAAAGACGGTATCGGGCCCATGCGCTTGCTGGCGGTCGCGGAAATCTCACGCGGACGATTAGGCACCAGATCCGTCTTCGACGAAATTGTCGTACAAGTCGAACCTGCCGCTACCCTCACCACCATCGACTTTGAAACCGACAAGCCTTTGCAACTCGGACGCGCCGGCCAATCCTCCGCATTCGGTCACGTAGACTCCCTGGGCAAGATTTTTGAACTGCCGGTCGCGGGCGAGTTCACCGACGGTGTGACCCGCCGGATCAGCTCACCGGCCAGCGGCACCAGTTACAAGTCCTCCAATGACAAGGTCATCAAGGTCTTGAAGGATGGCCTATTGCAGATTGCAGGAAACGGCAAAGCCACGCTCACAGTCACGAATCGCGGCAAGCAGGCTCAGCTCGACGTAGATGTAAACGTCAATGACGAACCAAATGAGCCGCCGATCGCCGATGCAGGATCGAACAAAACCGTGAACGCTGGGTCGAAGGTGAAGTTGAGCGGATTGAAAAGCCGCGATGCAGAAGGCGAAGCGCTTTATTATTCATGGAGTCAGGTACGAGGTAACAAGATTGCGATGCTGGACGTGGATAACGCCGAAGCATCATTCCTTGCGCCAATCGTGTCGGAGAAACGGACCTATCGGTTTAAGTTGAGGGTGACGGATAAGAAGGGGGCGGATAGTGTGCCAGCCTACGTGGACGTGATAGTGGAGCCGTAAGGCGTAGGAGCGACTGGGACGCTCTCCTTGCTCGCGCAACGCGCGGCCTAGGAAGGCCCTCGTTGGACGCGCGCAGTTGAGAGCATCCCAGCCGCTCCTACGTATGGCTCGCTAGCTCAACCCGACTATCCGTACGGCGACACACTTATCAAGAGTGAGAAAGCGTGGAGAGCCCCGGTCCGGTCTTGACGTACAGGCTCTTTGAACAACCTGACAGTAACATAGGGCTTAACGTAACCTCACACGTGACACCGAAATGATTGCACGATTGTCTGTACTGCTGCCATTTCATCTAACTGTCCCTGATGGCCAGCAATTCCCTGTGTAGCAGGTTGAAGATTCAGGGTACGGGATTCACTTCTACCCACCTGGACGCAGTGAAAATGCTCCACCTCTTACTGAGGAAGAGAAAATCACAATAGACGGTGTTACGGCGTTTCAGGCGGACGCCTTACGAATTGATTTTCGCAAAAAGAGTTTCGATAGACGCGCTGGGACTCACATCGATCCTCCAGAAGATGTCATTGACAGGGCCATCAACTTTTTTCTCACGCGCCTCCGTCATGTCGCACGCGCAGGCCAGGTGCGGCCCGTAAGATTTCCTTTGGTTACTTGGCGAATGCGGTATTTGAACGATGACGAAAGCGAATTCAAAGAAGAAGCAGGTTTGGTCAGGGGACGAGGAACAAAATCTTTCTCATTTTCCTTCATCGCGTTGACAAACAAGATTTGGACTGACGTATTCAGTCTGCCACCAGACTATGAGCCACCTCCATGGGAAAGCCTCTTACTCGATGCAACGGTCGAAATGCCGAGCATTGGGCCGGCCCTAGTACTCGCTGCTACAGCATTGGAAGTCTTCATTTCTCGGGTCCTAGATCGCCTTGCCCCCACTAAAGTTGTCCCACCAGAACTGTGGCATTGGATAAATGAACGCGGTAATCGGCTTAAAGAACCAGCTCTTGAAGAGCAATATGGTGATCTGATGAAATTCCTCACAGGCCACTCACTAAAAGACGAACCATTGTTGTGGGAAGCCTTCAAGAATTTGAAAGATGCGCGAAACGCTTTCTTCCATGAGGGAATAGCCAAGATTGGCCAGATACCCGTCAGTCCTGAAACCGCCAACAAGCTTATTGCATCTGCTTCCAATATCATCGAGGAAATCAGAGAATGGCTTCCCACTGAACTCCATTGGCAAGAATTCAAATACGATCTAACCGTCGAAATCCAAAAACGGCTGTTTTAGGAAGCACGATCAAAAGCCTAGGCTTTGTTCAAACGCACTGGCCCGTAGATCTGGCGGGTTTGCGGAGTCCTTCACATAGCGGCGGGTTGGTTCAAGGGTTTGCCCTCACGAGTTCTTTCCCCTATACTTACCCCATTGCGAGATACAGTATCCTAAGCGAAGGAGCCGATCATGGCAACGCTCACGATATCCCTCTCAGATGAAGAAATGCGGCGATTGGAAGAGCTGAGTAAGCGGGAGGGCCTGACCGTGGAGCAGATGGTGCAGCTTGGCATCCACGACTTCATTGGCCAGCCTGATGACGCGTTTCACACCGCTGCCAAGCGTGTGATGGAGAAGAACGCCGAGCTCTACCGCCGTCTTTCGTAACCTGCCGACTCATTACTCTGCTAGTCGCTTTAGCATCGGCCCATACTGTCTGCGGATCTTTTTAATCACGGCTTTCATTCGTGACGAACTGACCCCCACCTTCTCTTTCTTCTGCCTCACCTTCTTGGTTTTCATAGCTTGATGATATCGAAGACCTGACGGAAGAACAAACTCAGATTATGCCTTGCTCAGTCTTATTGGCCCGTAGGTCTGGCGGGATTGCTGGAGTTCTTTCACATGACGTCTGAGGGCTGGGCCAAATTTGGAGGCGAGGACTGCTTTTCTGTGGGGCGCGATGTTGTGCTCGACCTGCTCGATCGATTCTTCCAACTGCTTGACCAGCCGCTGGCCTGAGCCTGTGAGCCACTTGAGATGCCAACTGGCATACTCTAAATCTTGGATCGAGTAGCGAACGGATTCTACTT
>JANOOS010000031.1:0-1705 GCA_031421455.1 Nitrospira sp. | reverse complement strand
GAAGAACGGATCGCCCTCACGATGGAATACGTCACCAACCCGGACATGGGAACCTTCAAGCGGCTCTATTCCAACCTCAAAGACTCCGTTGCCTACTTCGGCCTACGCACAGTGTTTAAGCAGGCCATCTCTGGTTCGAATCGCCGTCCTTAGCAGGATGCTGAAAATGGCCCCCAGCAGGGGATGGGATGGCCCGGTGAGTCCCCTGTGCTCGCGCAACGCGCGGCCTCCGAAGGCCCTCGTTGGACGCGCGCAGTGGAAGATCAATCAGCCCCCATCCCTGAAGAGAGAACGAGCAAGCTTGGAAGGATCATTTAGATGAAGAGTGCTCGTCCGATGCGCGCAGTGAAGGACAGTCCGGCGACTCCCTTGGACGAGAAGGTGTGATGGTGCAGAGTAGGAAGCAGGAAGCCCTCGCCCGGGCTAATGGCACGCCTCGGTGTGCCAGTGGGTGGGCGGGTGAGAAAACGCCGCGCAGGAGAAAACAAAGGAAGAAAACAAAGGGGTCAGACCCCTTAAATCTTTCCCCTTGAGTGCGGCCATCAGGCGTTTCGACTGTGGCCGATCCTGCCGGTCGAAGAGATCGGTATCCAGCATCAGTTTCATGCAAAAGGCCGGTTCCGCTTTTGAATGGCGGGTTGCCGGCGACCCTGTACCATGAAATCTGCCGTGAACTTCTTCAGACTGTCCATGAGTGGCGCCCATGAGAGATTTTTCGGGCGAATGACGAGGCTATTCGCGTTCATGATGAGCCGTATTTTCTTTGTGGCCATAGGAATGCCCTTCTCGAAATCATATTCGGCTTGAGGGGGTATTCTGGTTTTTGAGTGATTCGTGCAGCAGCCGGCAAAGATTCAGAACGCCCCTGTTTCTGTTCTGAGGCGCATGGCCAAGCGACGGCCCACTCTAGGGGTGTCGCGGTGAGTCTACGCCGTCGATGCTCCCGCGCTCGCCTTGGCCTGGAGGACGGTGACTCCCACCAGTTCGCTTCCATCGTAGTGATAAATGAAGCGGCCGTCCATGTCACTGTCCGTCGCGCGTTGCGGTTTTCTTAGACTGATATACAGCACGTCCGCTTCCTCATCATAGTCGAGCCAGAGCTGTTTGGATCGCAGGTTCAATGTCTGTGGCACGAGGCTGAGGATGTCTATGACTTCCGCCATTGGAGGCCTCTCTTGATCAGCTTGTCTGTCTTCGATGTCATGAATGCGGTGACGACAAACCCATCCCGCTCGTATTCCCGGTACGCCACTACCATGTGTTTCGATCCGATGGCAGTGTGGTCATATCGCTTCAGCGCCAGCAACTCACCCTTGACTCCAAGCACTACATATTCAGGATCAGCTAGAGTCTCTACCACAAGATCAAGATGTCCTGCCATATAATCGTGTGACTCGACAATGTGGCTCCATCGTTCATGCGTGAGGCGTACAGGGATACCGCGTTTGGAATTGACCGTGGCGAGGACATCCACTCCTATCGGTGCTCCAGGTTACAAAACCTATCGCTTGAGGCTAACCTCCGCTACGCAGCTATTCAAAATGATCTTGGCGCGCTCAGTATTGCCCAGGCTGTTCAGCATTGCAAGCTTCAGGGGCAGACTCTTGGGCTACCCTAACCTGCTCTGCGAGGGGTGCGGTCTGTTACGTGTTTCGTTGATTTCATGGTTGCTGCCGTCTATAGTTTGCAGAACTGTTGCGGGTCT
>JANOOS010000030.1:0-5081 GCA_031421455.1 Nitrospira sp. | reverse complement strand
GTCCCATCCTTGTGCCGCAGGCGAAATGCCTGTTGGTAATCGCCAACGGGGTGTGCCAGATAGGCCCACACGAACGCAATGGCCTGGTCATGGTCGTCGGGATGTAGATGCGTCTCCCATGACTCGAAGACATCCACAGGTCTGCTTCCTCGTAACCAAGCTGGTGTTTCCATTCTCTGGAGAGCCAGACATCGTTCGTCTCCGTGTTCCAATCCCACAGTCCCGTGTTGGAGGCCTTGAGAGCCAGCCGTAGGTGTTCCTGCGAAGCTCCAAGGGCTGTCTCCACCCGCTTCCGCTCGGTAATGTCGGTGGAGATGCCGCAGATTGCATAGGGCTTAGCGGTATCATCGGACAGCGGGAATTTGATCGAAATATAGGTATGGAGACCATCGGAATGGGGCGCGTACTCCTCATATTCCACCACACTGTTCCGCTCCAACACCGCCACATCGTTAGCGCGGAAGGCATCGGCGATGTCCTTGGGAAAAATCTCGTGATCGGTACGACCGACAATCTGCTCCGTGGTGAGGTGGAAGATCTGTTCGAACCGGCGATTGATGAGCAGATACCGGCCGTCACGGTATTTCACATAGATCACGGCGGTGGTGTTGTTGATCACGTCTTGCAGAAGTTGCTCGGTCAGGCGATGGGCATTTTCCGCTAGTTTGCGATCCGTCACGTCCCGGAGGGAGCCGGCCATGCGAGTTATCTGTCCGGTCTCATCCCAGATCGCTTGGCCGCGGGCCTGGAACCAGCCATAGGTTCCTGCCTTGGTGAGGAGCCGGTATTCCACGTCGTAGGGATCATGGCGCTCGATATGGGCCGTCAAGGCAGCGAATACGCGGCCTGCCTCCTCGGGATGAAGCCGGGAAGTCCAGCTCTCCAAGACATCGGGAAATTCCTCATCGGTATAACCCAACATGGTCTTGACGCGAGGAGACCACCAGACCGGTGTGCGCGGAGAACTCCACGGTTCGTCGGAGAGCACCCGTCCATCCCAGAAGCCGTCATGGGAGCCTTGGATCACGAGTTCCAAGCGTTCTTCGCTGGCGCGCAAGAGTTGCTGGATACGCATCTGGTCTGTAATATCTCCGGCCAAGCCGACAATGCGATAGGCGATTCCGGAGGAATCGCGGATGGGGAACGCGCGATCGGAGATCCACCGAATGGTTCCATCGGGTCGCAGGATACGATACTGCTCGTCGTAGGTTCCGGTCTTATGCTTGTCCAGGGTTGCGGAACGGACACGGGCCCGATCCTCCGGATGGACCGCATCGAGCCACGATTGGGGCGAGGCGTAAAGGCTTTCGCAGGATCGCCCCCAGATTTCTTCATAGCCTGAACTGACATAGAGCATCTGCTGTTTCGCAAGATCGGTCATCCAAAAGACTTCGCTGATATGTTCCGCCAGCTGGCGAAACCGCTCCTGACTGTCCTGCATCGCGCGTTCGGCTTTCTTACGATCGGACGTGTCGCGAATGATGCCGCTATAGTAGGCGTGATCCATACTTTTCCAGGTGGCCAAGGAGAGTTCGATGGGAAATTCCGTTCCGTCTTTCTTGAGCCCGTGCACCTCAATGACAGCCCCCATTGCGCGGCTGTTGCCCGTTGACTGTATCCGGGCGAGGCCTTGCTCGTGAGCCTGGCGGTAGCGCGCCGGCATCAGCAGCGTGAGAGGTTCTCCGATCGCTTCTTCATCGGCATAGCCGAAGAGCGTGGACGCAGACCGATTCCACGAGACGATGCGCCCGCGATGATCGGCCAACACGATGGCATCGGTGGCCGAATCCACCAGCGAACGGAAGCGTTCTTCGCTTTGGCTGAGGAGGTGTTCTGTCCGTTGGACCTTCACGGCGAGTTCCTTGACCCCGATGGCGCGACGGAGCGTGTGTCGAAGTTCTTCCCGATCGTACGGCTTCGTGAGATAGGCATAGGCCCCCTGCGCCAGCGATCCCACGGTGCGATCGGAGGAAATATGGGCGGTCACGATCACGACGGGGAGAGAGGGGTCCAGGCGTTGGGTTTCTTTCAAAACTTCGAGCCCATCGCCGTCGGGCAGGCCCAAGTCCAGCAAGATGGCATTGAAACGGTGAGCTCGAACGAGTTTGAGAGCGTCGGCGACGGTGCCGGCAACGGTGACGGCGTAGCCATCATGATGCAGCAAATCCTGCAACCCCATGACGAGATCCTGGTTATCTTCCACGATAAGAACGGAATAATTATTCGCGGTAGTGACCATAGAAACCTCAACTGCCAGCAGGTTCTGAGTTATAAGTTCTGAGTTCTGAGTTAACGGATTTGCCGAGTTCTGAGTCAACGGCGTTGCCGAGTTTTGAGTTCTTAGTTCTGAGTTCTGAGTCAACGGCTTCGCCGAGTTCTGAGTTGTGAGTTCTGGGTTCTGAGTTTTCACGAGTTATGATCTTGCGGCGCGTGGTGAGAATGATGCTGTTCAACATTTTCACCAGCTCGCCGCATTCTGCCAGCAGGCTGGCCAGTTCCGGATGGTTGTGCGGCTGAGTTTCCCGAATGAGCCGTAACCAGTAACCGGCTTCGCGAGCCTCTTTCGCTGCAATCGCGAGCTTGGAGATGAAATCTTTACTGCTCTGTCCTCCCAAGGCTTCCTCAATGTTCGCTCCAATGGAGGTTCCGGAGCGAAGCAGTTGTCTGGTCAGAACAAGGTTGACAGTATCTTTCTGCTGTCGCCGAATGTACCCGACGATTTGCACGGCGAAACGAAAACTCTTGTCCTGCACAATGCTCTGTGAACGACGCCGTTCCATTAGTAGCTCCTGGCTCCACGAGTTCTGAGTTTAGAGTTCTGAGTCGCCGGCTTTGCCGAGTTCTGAGTTCTGAGTTTTGAGTTCTGAGTTTTCCCTCGGATCTCAGCACTTCCCTTTCAGCGTTTCCGGCCAACTCATTCCTCATTCCGCATTCTCTCCCGTTTTCCAACTCAGAACATCAGGGTCAGCTTTTCCGGATAACTCAGAACTCAGAACTCAAAACTCGGAACTTTTTACTCCTCGCCGGATAACTCAGAACTCAGAACTGCTCTTTCATCGCTTCCGAACAACTCAGAACCCAGAACTCATAACTCAGAACTTCTTCATCAATATCTTACTGTGATCCATCCCATCACCCGGCTGCCGATCGTATCGCCGAGTGGGTGTTCCTTGTGCGTATCGTTCAAGGCATTGAAGGCGGAGAGGGCCACCTCGGCGTCACGCAGATAGCCTGCCTCGGCCTTCTCGTGCCAGAATTTGTAGGCGATGCGCACGTTGAGGAGGTTGTAGCTGCCGACGTTTTCGCTTGGGGCAGTGATCCCTGGAGGGAAAAGTGGAGAAAAACTTGTGAACGCTTGCCCTAGCGGGTAGGTGGCAGCGCCCACGTGATAAAGAGCTGTTTCTGCGTTCAATCCGTTCTCCCACTCTCCCCGAAGGCCGATGTTGAACTTGTGTCGAGGCATGCCTCGACGGCTGAACCCTGTGAAGGTCTGGCCAAATTCTTGATAAGAGTAATTGGCGAAGCCGGTGAGCCAACTCGTGGCAAGAAACTCAACACCTGCCTCTCCACCATAGATGTCCGCATTCCCACCATTAATTGGGAACACCGGGTCGGCAAGACCGGGACCAGAAGGACGGAACGCAATCAAATTAGAGAGATGATTGAAGAAGAGATCGACACGAGCCCGAAGGCGATGGTTGAAGAACCATCCCTGATAGCCGAGTTCATAGGAGACGATATTTTCAGGAGAGAGTCTTCCTGATCCTAAGACGGGAAAGGAAGTTGTAAAAGCTCCGATGGTGACCGCCCCGCGAGCATCGAGTTTTTCTTCAACCAAAGTCGGGGGACGGTAGGCTAGGGAGACAGATGCTCGGAGCGTATGGTCTTGAACAGGTCTGTACAGAAAGGCGACCCGTGGGCTTATCGTAGGATTAATGAAGGTGTCTAAGTCGTACCGGAGCCCCGCTACTACGGTTAACTTTCGGGAGGCTGTCCACTCATCATGGAAGTAAAGCCCCAAGCGATCTTCCCGACTGAATTGTGAAATGATGTTTAGCGACGCGGTGTTGTGCCGGTAGTTCACGCCATAGGTGAGTCGGTTTGCAGTTCCCAACTCTAGAGTATGCTGGGCCTCCACGTTAACGATATTGGTGCGTGTCTTATTGACGGAGTTGCCGTTCCTGTCTGTGGTTTGCAGAAAATTATCTAATAATGGATCAGTGACCGATCTATTGGTGACATCAAAGCCTGTCCACCAAGACCGGACGAAGAAATTCTTGCGTTCATAGGAGACATTTGCGTATGCCTGTCTAGGTTGATCGTTTGAGTTGGAAACCTCCGTGATGATGCCATCGAAACGATTTGAGTCGACCACGCCGCCTGAGATAGTTAGTTTTGAGTCCTGTGGTAGAGCATACTCGGTCTGGACGTTCAGCTTCTGTGAGCGAAAGGCGAGAGCATCACGGTTGCGCCATTGCTGGCTCTGGTCTTGGCCGATCGACAGGCGATAGCCGAATTTGCCTTGTGTCCCAGCATGGATGGCTGCGCTGCTGATAGTCCCCAGTTCTCCACCACCGAATTGAAGCGTGGTTCCTTTCATTTCTTCAGGCGACTTCGTGATGATATTGATGACACCATCAAAGGCATTGAATCCGTATACCGAAGAGGCTGGCCCTTTGAGTACTTCAATCCGCTTGATCTCTGGCAACGTAACGGGAAGAAGTTTCCAATACACAATCCCTGCCGCATCGACATAGATCGACCGTCCGTCAACCATCACAAGCATCTTGTTGGCAGCGAGCTGGTTATTCCCTCGCGCACTGACGTTGAAATCCGCGCCGGTAGTCTGCATTATTTCCAAGCCTGGGATGCGTCTCAGAATAGTCGGGATATCCGTCGCGCCGGAATGTCGAATATCCTCATCCGTGATCACATAGACATTCGACGGGGCTTGCGAGATCGGCTGTTCGTAGCGCGAGGCGATGCTGACCGTTTCCTCTTCCTTGATCAGCTCCAGTTCCGGAATGACAGCCTGCTTGGACTGAGTGGGCAATTCTTCCGTGTAACCTGGAAGGGGTGCT
>JANOOS010000029.1:0-8105 GCA_031421455.1 Nitrospira sp. | reverse complement strand
TCTGAAAACCTCGAACTTCTAACCTCGAACCGTAGTCCGTCTCGCCCGTTCCGCCAATCTGGCTCGGCTATCCTGCTAAAAAGAAGGAGACCATGATGAGGATAATAACGTGGGGAGTCCTGTTCATACTTCCCTTGGTGTGGAGCACGGTGGCCTCCGGCAGGGAGTTGTCCCCTCGTGAGATTTACGAACAAGCCTCCCCGGCTGTGGTGATGGTGATGGGGTATGCCGATGGCGGCAGGAAGGGGAGTGGCGGAACCGGTTCGATCATTCAGTCGGACGGACTGGTGCTCACCAATGCCCATGTAGTAATCGAAGAGCAGACCGGGAAACCCTTCGCTCGCCTGTCTGTCTTTCTCAAGCCGGCCCGGGTCACGGGAGAGTCAAAGAGCGATCTCTCCCGGATGGTCCGCGCCAAAGTTCTGACCTATTCACAGCCATTGGATCTTGCCTTGTTGAAGCTCGATGGCGTGGTTGAGCCGCTGCCTGTCGTCGCTGTGAGTGAGTCAGGTAGGGCCAGAGTGGGCGATCGAGTGGTGGCCATCGGCCATCCGGAACAGGGTGGACTGTGGACTCTCACCACTGGGGTGATCAGTGCCGAGGTTGATAATTTCAATGGGGTTAAGGGTAAGCACGTCTTTCAAACTGAGACGGGGATAAATCGTGGCAACTCCGGTGGTCCGTTGCTCGACGGAGAGGGACATATGGTCGGGGTCAACACGGCGATTGCCCGCGTGGCCTCGGATGGCCTTCCGATCATGAGCATCAGTTTCTCACTGAAGTCGAGTGTCGCGACACAATGGTTGCGTGAGCAAGGAGTGGGGGCAGAGAGACAGGGAGGGGGTAAGGGGGCAAGGGGGGTAACCCGAATAGATCAGACAGACCTGATCGACCAGCCGGCCCCGTCAGTTCAGCCTCAAGCCAAACCAGCCCAGCCTCATCCATCTGATCTTTCGCTCAGGCCGACGATGAAACCAGATGTGGCTCAGCCGGTTCAGGCTCGTCCATATAATCTCGACGAGTTAATCAGCGATCGTGCGAAGGCAGAAGCTGACCTCGACAGCATGATGTCAGAGATGCGAGGAAAGATGAAGGGGCGATAATAGACGCGAAAGCAGTTCTTGGTAAGAGGCACTGAGCGAATTGCCAGTTGCGGCCATAACAAGCGTCTATCATTGCTGAGTATCTTCAGTGCTGAGGGGTCGCGCTAGGCTAAACATGCCGTTGAAAGGTTAAAGGAGCCGTTAAATCAATGTCCGTGCCGGTGGACGTACTCCAAAATGCCTTGATGGGGCTACGACCGTTGGCCAAACTTGCCCAGCGGTATCATTCCACGGGGCTCAATGCCGACCCAGACATGGTCAGCTTGGTCTTTAATCTCTATTCGCGATTTGCATCCATGTCAGGGAAAGATATTCTTGAAATTGGTCCTGGTCACACCCTTGAGGTGCTTGAGAAGGCCAAGGCATCAGGTGCAAAGAGTTGTACTGCAATCGATGTAATCGATTATCTTCCCCCTGAGCAGGTGAGGGAGAAGCAGATCGCCTATGCGGTCTACGATGGCAAGGAAATGCCGCTGGCTGCAGAGTCTGTTGATTTGATCTGCTCTTACACAGCGCTCGAACATGTTCGCTATCCGTCTATGACGGTCCAGGAATGTTTCAGGATTTTACGGCCTGGCGGGAGGCTCGTCTCCGTCATAGACCTCGGTGACCATTCGTGTTATGGGAAAAATGAATCATATCCAGACAGGGTATTCGACTGCTTGCGATATCCAGACTGGCTTTGGAATTTGATGAGGTGGAACCGCAGTTCCTATGTGAACCGACTCAGACAGTCAGACTGGATTCGATTGTTTACTGAGACAGGATTTACGGTGCGAACTCATGAGGCAACCGTGAGTGCCGACACAGTCCGCCTGTTCTCGCAACTTCACTATTTACACAAGTATCAATATGACGATGCCGTGACCTGCGTACTGACGGTCTGCATGGAGAAACCGGCTTTGATGAGAAGCTCCATGGAGGCTACGTCGTAATGGCCCCTTCCGAGGCTGACGAGACGTGTCGCGCGTACTTGCCCATCACGCCGGAGGTATAGCGGGGCATCGGCTGTTTGACCTTCTTAAGCCTGGCCTTGATCTCTTTCTGCGAGAGTTCCACGGTCAACGTCCGTTTGGCGATATCGAAGACAATCATGTCTCCGTTCTTCACGGCGCCAATTGGACCGCCCTTGATGGCTTCCGGTGCGACATGGCCTGCCATCAGTCCATGGGTGGCGCCGGAGAAGCGTCCGTCGGTGAGCAGGGCAACGGAGTCGCCCAGGCCTGCGCCGACGATAGCCGCCGTCACGCCAAGCATTTCTCTCATGCCTGGCCCGCCGGACGGGCCTTCATACCGAATCACCACGACATCGCCTGCTTTGATTTGGCGGGATTGCACCGCGACAAAGGCATCCTCTTCCCGGTCATACACCTTCGCTGGGCCTCGGAATGTCATGATCGAGTGCCCAGCTACCTTCACGACGCAGCCTTCTGGAGCAAGGTTTCCCCGTAGAATCACCAGCCCGCCAGTCTGCTTGATTGGATTGGATAGTGGACGCAGGACTTGCTGACCGGATGTTTCCTTGGCCTCCTTGGCCTCTTCCCCAATCGTGCGACCGGTCACGGTTGGTTGAGCTGCGTGTAACAGGCCTGCATCGAGCAGCCGCTTGGCGACCAACGTGGTCCCTCCAGCCGCATAGAGGTCCGAGGCGGTAAATCGCCCACCTGGCTTGAGATCGGCGAGTAACGGCACTTTCCGATTGATCTTGTCAAAATCATCGATGTCCAATTTGATATTAGCTTCGCGCGCGATCGCAAGGAGATGCAGAACCGCATTCGTCGAACCTCCGGTCGTCGCGACTGCGGCAATAGCATTTTCCAATGATTTCCGCGTGATGATCTGGCGGGGCCGGATATCTCGCTTCAGCAGATCCATGACTATCTTCCCGCACTCGAAGGCCACGTCGTCTTTTTTCTGATCCATGGCAGGCACCCCGTTTCGTCCCATCGGCGAAATGCCGAGGAACTCGAACGCGATCGCCATAGTGTTGGCCGTAAACTGGCCTCCGCAGGCGCCGGGGCCAGGGCAAGCATGGTCTTCAAGATCCTTGAGCTCGGCGCTGCTCATCGTGCCAGCCGCATGTTTTCCGACCGCTTCGAACACGTCTTGAATGGTCACGTCATGGCCTTGGAATTGGCCTGGCATGATCGAGCCTCCGTAGAGCATGACCGACGGCAGGTTCAGGCGAGCGAGGGCCATCACGGTACCGGGAATGGTTTTGTCACAGCCTGACAATGCGACCACTCCGTCGAACAGGTGTCCACGGGCCACGAGTTCGATTGAATCGGCAATCACTTCACGGCTGATCAACGAAGCCTTCATCCCCTCGGTCCCCATCGAAATGCCATCCGACACGGCGATGGTGTTGTACTCGATGGGAGTGCCGCCTGCGGCTCTGATGCCTGCCTTCACCCGTTCCGACAAACGACGCAGGTGGAAGTTGCAGGGCATGATTTCGATCCAGGTGTTGGCGACACCGATGATCGGACGAGACAGGTCTTCGTCGGTGAATCCAACGGCTTTCAACATCGCGCGGGCCGGAGCCCGATCGGGACCGGCCAACAGGCTGCGGCTTAAGAGTTGTAACTCCTTCGGCATGACATCCCCTTACTGGATCACACTGTACGATTATGCTTGTTGGAGGGGTAGTCCCTTCAACAGGCCACCCTTATGCGGACTGTCCTTCATCGGGCCGCCGGTACCGCCATGAGGGTTGCCGTAACCCTTGCCGGCATCCTTGTGCTGCTGCATCACTTTCTCATGCTCGGTCTTTTCCTTGGTACGCTGTTCCGGAGTCAACAGGGCGTACACATCCCGGCGAGCCTTGATGGAGACCATGCGTAATGCGACTTGCAGATCTGCGCTCTGTTTCAACTTGGCTTCGATCGCTCCCAGGTCGGACTTCTCTTCTTCGGTCAGGGATTTCAACTCGCGTTCTGCCACCTGGATATCGGCTTCGCTCTTGATACGGGTCTTGTCCAGGTTGAGCTGCATATCCTTGAGTTTCGTCACTTGCTCTGCGGTGAGCCCAAGGTCTTTTTCGTGCTTGAGCAGATGCCGGATCAGCTGACCGGTGCTGTTGTGCATCATGCTCTTGCCATGTCCACCCATCGAACTATGTCCACTGCCTCCGTGTCCTTCCTTGCCGTAGCCTGGCTCATTGGCCCAGACAGATGACACCCCAACGGACAACGCAAATACCGATGCAACGGCCAGCGTCACGATTGTTTGTCTTCCCTGCTTCATGCCTGCCTCCTTAGGTTGACCGAATGTTGTGCCGATTAAACAAGAATTGCACCGCGAGTGCAGCCGGCAGCTCCATCACGCAAGTCATAATTTTCTTTGGAAACGGATGTAGCTTGCCAGATCGATCAACGCAACGCAAGCCAACAACAGGACTCGATGAGCCTGCGAGGCAACGATTCGAAATTCGAAGTTCTGGGTTCGAAGTTCCAAAAACCTCGAACTTCGGACCTCGAACCGTTGTCCGTTTCGCGCGGCTCGCCTGTCTCACTTGAGTCAGGGGTGTGCTCGGCGTTGGGCCTGGGCGATCAGTTCGGCGCGTGGGTCCGGGTGCGCGATGGCTCTGAGTTGGTCGTAGAGTTTGCACTCTTCGCCGGTCGATGAGGGAGGCATCACAATTTGGATCGTCAAGAAAAGGTCTCCGTGGCCGCCGGTTGCAGCGGGGAGGCCTTTACCCTTCAGGCGAAGCTTACTGTCAGCCCGGCTCCCCGGCGGAACTTTCACCCTGACCGGTTCCATCAGTGTCGGGGCCATCACCTCAGCCCCTAAAGCCGCTTCCCAGGGGAAGACGGGGAGAGAGACATGAATGTCGCTCCCCTGGCGGCGAAAGACCGTGTCCGGCGCGATGGTCACACGCAAGTACAAATCGCCTGGCTTGCCACCGTTGGCGCCTGGTTGTCCCTTGCCGGCTACGCGCACCCTCGTCCCATCCTGGACCCCGGCGGGGATTCGGACTTCGATCGTATTGGGATGCAATGTGGCGCCCTGCCCCTGGCAGGTTGGACAGTGGCGTCCGCGAAAGGCTCCGCTCCCGTGGCAGGTGGAGCAGGGCACTGGCTCTTGTAAGGTCATGCGTTTCGTCACACCGGTGAACACCTCGGCCAGCGTCAGTTGCACCTCCGTTTCAAGATCCTCACCCTGCATGGCAAACCCGCGACTGTTGCCGGTTCTTCCTCGCCCTTTGAACAGGTTCTCGAAGATATCGGAAAAGCCTTCTGCGCCGGATGGAGTCTCTTGGCCGCCTCCCCCACGGGCGCCGGCTTGCCGGCGCGCCTGCTCGTAGGCCTCGGCCTGTTCCCAGTCGGTCCCGTATTGGTCGTATTTCTTCCGTTTGTCCGGATCGCCCAGGACTTCATGCGCCGCATTCAATTCTTTGAACTTCTTCTCCATCTCGGATTTTTTTGAACCGCTGTGGAGATCGGGATGGACTTGGCGCGCGAGTCGACGATAGGCTTTTTTGATATCGTCAGCCGAGGCAGACCTGGGAAGGCCGAGAATTTGGTAGAAGTCGCGTGGAGTTGTCGCCATGGTGGAAGAGGACGTTAACCGTCAATCGGCATTCGTTCCCAACAACTCAAAACTCAGCACTCACAACTCAGAACTACACTCAAGGCAGCTTACGGGGTCGATGGAGGCTTTGCAAGTGCCGATCAAGAGATTAGCAGATTATTGACAGCCACTTGAACACCCCGAGACCATGAGCACTTAGACGCCTACAGACTCATTCAGGATTGTTCGCAGGCTGTTCAGAAAGGCCGTCCAGCAAGGCCGCAGCGAGTGAAGGCCCGAGGCGTACCCTTGCGGTACGTTGAGGGTCTGAACGATGCGAGAACGCCGCTGGCGGACTTTATCAACAGCCGGTTAGTAGAGAGAGTAGGAGAGCCCGACAAACGGGATGCCGAAGTTGAGGCCGGAATTCGGAGCACGTGTCCCCCCATTGGAAATGTGAACGAATCGATAGCCCACGTTCACGGCCCATTGCGGTGTCAGAACCCATGCAGCTCCGGCCCCGCCCCAGAGAACAACGTTGAACTGTCCCGGCTGTTCAGGCACCTGGCCGCCGAGATCTGTCCATAGCGGGCCTCCGCCACTTTCGATGTAAGGCCGCAGCCGATCGAGGCCGACGAAAGTATATTGCAGTTTCGGTGTGACCCCGACTCCATAGCTGGTCAGCGGTTCGGACGTCCCGAAGGCCAGTAACTCGGCGCCGAACGAGACCTGGCCCCGATACCAGTTGGAGCCGATGAGATCGGTGACCGTCATGGACCAAGATGGCATTGCCGCTGTGCCGAAGAGCTTGGAGGATTGGCTGGGCATGAGACGAATGGGAAAAAATGGGCCAATGGCGAGTCCCACAGTCTGTGTGCTTTTGGCAGGAGGGGAGATCGATTCACTGGCGTGAGTGATGAGCGGAGACAAGCTGATAACCGCTGCCAGCAGACCGGCTCCCATGATCAGGAACCGACGGTGTCGGACATTCACGACGTGGAATGGGTTTTGGCCCGTGCCATCATCTTGCAGTAGGAGCAGACCTCGGCCGTGGTGGGCTGGCTGCACGAAGCGCAGGGGTGGAGAACGGCCCGGTCTTTTTCCGCCATGGTAGTTGCCATAGGCTGCTTCTTACGTTGCTTGTCGAGAAAGCCCCAGTAGAAGGTCTGTTTCGTCCCTGGCGATTCGGTCTCCAGACGATTCAAGACCTCCTTGTACTGGAGCATCTTGGAGCCTTTCGCCATGGGGCATTCCTCAACGATGTAATCGATCTTGTTTAGGACCGCATAGGCGGCGAGTTCTCGTTCCGAGAGCCGGAAGAGGGGCTTCACCTTCTTGGCAAACCCTGCCACCGAGGCCGGCAACGACGGACCCTGCTTATCGAGATATTCCTCCTGCCAATGGAGCACGTTGCCCAGCAGCCTGGCCGCTTCGTCATCGAGATTGTGGCCTGTGGCCATCACATCGTATTGCTGCTCGATCGCCACGCGGTTGAATTGGTAGCGTTTGATGGTCCCGCACGTGGAACAGGTTGGGCGATGGATGAGCATGGCCAGTTCTTTGATCCCTGCGCCAGCCTCCTGCTCGACTGTATGAAGGTGCAGTGTAGCTCCATGTGAAGCAGCCACCGCTTCGGCAAACTTCGTCACCTTGGCGTGAGACTGCTCAGAATAGGCTCCGATGCCGAGGTCCACATAGAGGGCATCGGCGCGATAGCCCATCTTGAGCAGAATGTCCCAGAGCGCCAGACTGTCTTTCCCGCCTGACACAGCCACGAGAATTCGTTCTTCTTTCCCGAACATCCACTCCGACTTGATCGCCCGCGCCACCTGATCGTGGACGAAGCCGTTGAAGCAGCCTTTGCAGAAGGCTGCATTGTGGCGCGGGAGACCGATCACCGCTTTGGTTTTACATTTGGTGCAATTCATTCTTAGCTCGTGAGGCGTAAGGGGTGAGGCGTGAGGGGTGAACCTCCGGAGATGACGGGTCTGACTTCAATCTGATCGCCGTCGTAGAGCATTTCGTCTTCGGTCACGAGATCGTCGCCCTTGATCACCAGATGCGCTTCGACGACGAGATTCAACTCGCGCAGGAGATCCTTGACCTTCTTGGGGCCTTTGATTTCAATCATTCTGGCTGGATGGCTCAATTGGACTTGCATGGGAGGATCATAAGCCGCCGATACATGATGGAGCAAGGGGCGTTTGGGGAAAGTACAAATGAGAAATGTAAAATGTAAAATGAAGAAGGAGAAAGTGAGAGGGAAGAAGTCGAGCTCGTTAACGCAGAGAAGGGAGCTTGGTTCTTGCGAAGACCAAACCCTCGTCGAGGGTCGTGAACAGTCCATCGAGCTGCGCTTCGTAGCAGTCGTCCAGGATCTCTCCCAGGCGCGGTCCCGGCAGCAGGCCCAGCTCCAGTAGATGGCGACCCGTGACGAGCGGGGTAGGGGCCTGGTCTTCAACTTCGAGTCTACGCGCGCGCTCCAGCAGC
>JANOOS010000028.1:0-9429 GCA_031421455.1 Nitrospira sp. | reverse complement strand
CCAGGATCGTTCAATGTCGACATCACGTTCTTCGGCTTATTCAGCAACAGATACACGTACGGCTGGGCGGAACTGATATGCTTGCCGTCCACCTTGATATGGACGCGATCCGGATCGACCTTGGTACCAAGCTCCGTCACGACTTTGCCGTTGACGGTGACACGCCCGGCCGCAATCCACTCCTCGGCTTTCCGCCGCGAAGCCAATCCGGTTCCAGCAATGACTTTTTGTAATCTAACTTCCATAATTCGTTAGGCGTGAGGCGTCAGGTGTAAGGCGACCGGAGGGCCAGTATTCCCCTCTCGATCACGCCTAACTCCTCACCCCTTACGCCTCACGTCTCCTATTCCCATTCTATGGTCGCCGGTGGTTTCGAACTGATATCGTAGACTACCCGATTGACGCCCTTCACTTCATTGATGATCCGGTTCGACAGCTTGCCCAACACGTCATTTGGAATCTTGGCCCAATCGGCCGTCATGCCGTCCAAACTCGTGACCGCACGAAGCGCAATGACATGTTCATAGGTCCGCTGATCGCCCATGACGCCCACGGTCCTGATCGGCAACAGCACGGCAAGCGACTGCCAAATCTCCCGATACAAACCCGCCGCGCGAATCTCCTGATCGAGAATGGACTCAGCCGCTCGCAAGATGACCAGTCGCTCCTTCGTCACCGCTCCCAGCACCCGAATGGCAAGGCCTGGCCCTGGGAAGGGCTGCCGCCAGACAATCTCATCCGGCAAACCCAGTTCCTTCCCCAACACTCGCACTTCATCCTTAAACAGTTCCCGCAAGGGCTCAATCAGCTTGAGCTTCATCCGAGCCGGCAACCCACCCACATTGTGATGCGTCTTGATCGTAGCGGACGGGCCCTTGAAGCTCACACTCTCAATCACATCTGGGTAGAGCGTGCCCTGAACCAGAAACTTCACGCCGCCGGATTTCTTCTTCGCTTCGGCCTCGAACTGTTCGATAAACTGCTTCCCGATAATTTTCCTCTTACGCTCCGGATCGATCACCCCTTTGAGTTTGGCAAGGAACGAATCGGTTGCATCGAGGATACGCAAGTTTAGATGAAGCTGTTGCGCGAAAGTCTCTTTGACCTGCTCTTTCTCTCCCGCCCGAAGCAGCCCGTTATCGACAAAGATACAGGTCAACTGGTCACCAATAGCGCGATGGGTGAGGGCCGCTGCCACCGATGAGTCCACCCCGCCACTCAAGGCGCAGATCACTCGCTCCTTGCCGACTCGCTCGCGAATCTGCTGTACCGCCGTCTCCACATAGGACTGCATCGTCCAGGTCGGCTTACAGCCACAAATATCATAGACGAAATTCTGTAAGATTTGGGTTCCCTCCGGCGTATGCACGACTTCCGGATGAAACTGAAGACAATAGATTCGACGCTTGTGATCGTCGCGCTTCATCGCCGCGATCGGTGAATTCGCCGTATGCGCGATCGACCGGAAGCCCGGCGGCATCCGCTCGATACGGTCTCCATGTGACATCCAGACGATGGTCGATCCGCCTTTGCCGATACCCTTGAAGAGATTGCTCTTGTCGTCGATCGTCAGATCCGCCCGGCCATACTCCCGATGCTTGGATTTGGCCACCGCACCGCCCGAAAGATGCGTCACAAGCTGCATCCCGTAGCAAATACCGAGGATGGGAATGCCTAGATCGAAGAGTTCCTTGGGAAGGGACGGCGCCTTCTTCTCATACACACTGGAGGGGCCGCCAGACAGCACGATGCCTTGCGGACGATAGGCGAGAATAGTCGCCAGGGGAACGGTGCAGGGCAGAATTTGCGAGTAGACCTGGGCTTCGCGAATACGGCGTGCAATCAGCTGGGTATATTGCGATCCGAAATCAAGGACCAGGATTCTATTGTGCCAAAGTTCCATCTTGATGCGGTTAGGGGTCAGGGGTGAGGCGTAAGGGGTGACTCATGACTGGCGGACCGGGTCAGGGTTCAGAACCCCTCACTCCTTACCCTTAACCCCTTACCGGAAATTATTCCCAATCCATCCGGTAATTCGGCGCTTCCTTCGTGATAATCACATCGTGCACGTGGCTTTCGCGAAGACCGGCGACCGTCTGCCTGATAAACGTGGCCTTCTGCTGTAAGTCAGAGATCGTCTTGCATCCGCAATAGCCCATGCCGGACTTCACACCGCCGATCAATTGGTAGATGACGGCCGAGAGCTTCCCCTTATAGGGCACACGACCTTCGATGCCCTCCGGGACCAGCTTCTGCGCCGGTCGCCCGGCCTGGCCATAGCGATCTCCGCCGCCTCGCTCCATCGCGCCGATCGAGCCCATGCCGCGGTACACCTTATAGGTTCTGGCTTGATACAGTTCCGTGTCACCAGGCGATTCTTCCGTGCCTGCCAAGAGTCCACCCAGCATGACCGAGGAAGCACCCGCTGCCAAGGCCTTCGTGATATCGCCAGAATACTTGATCCCACCGTCTGCAATGATCGGGATACCGCTGCCTGCAAGGACTTTTGCGCAATCGGCAATCGCCGTCAGCTGCGGCATCCCAGCGCCGGACACAATGCGGGTCGTACAAATCGAGCCGGGCCCCACACCTACCTTTACGGCATCGACACCGGCCTTGAGGAGATCCTTTGCCGCCTCGGCGGTGCCGATATTCCCTGCTATCAGTTCGAGTCCCGGATAACGTTTCTTGATCATCTTGACCGTATCGAGCACCGCTTGAGAATGCCCGTGAGCCGTATCGACCACGATAAGGTCTACCCCAACCTTCTTGAGCTGCGCTACACGATCTTCCGTCTCGGGCCCCACCCCAACCGCCGCACCGACACAGAGCCGGCCATGGCCGTCCTTGCAGGCATTGGGATACATGATGCGTTTTTCGATATCCTTGATGGTAATGAGGCCCTTCAGCTCAAAATCTTTATTGACGACCGGCAGCTTCTCGATCCGATGCTCGTGCAACACCTCGCGGGCCTTTTCCAAGCTGGTCCCTTCGGGCGCCGTGATCAGCTTGTCGCGCTTCATGATTTGCGAGACCTTCAAATCCATCCGGGTTTCAAACCGCAGATCGCGATTCGTGATAATACCGACCAGTTTCTTGTCTTTTGTCACAGGAATCCCGGAGATCCGGTATTTCGCCATCAAGGCATGGGCATCTCGAATCGTTTGATCGGGCGAAATCGTGATCGGGTCGAGAATCATGCCGCTTTCTGATTTCTTCACCCGGTCTACTTCTGTCGCCTGATCTGCGGGCGACAACACGCGATGAATAATTCCCATGCCCCCTTCGCGGGCGATGGCGATGGCCAACCGAGACTCAGTGACGGTATCCATGGCAGAGCTGATGATGGGAATGTTGATCTTGATATGGCGAGTCAGCCTCGTACGCATGTCGACTTCACTCGGCAAGATCTGAGATTTTGCCGGAACCAACACGACATCGTCGTAGGTCAGTCCTAAGCGCGGTTCTTTATCTAACATTTTTCTCCGTCATCGCTCCGTCATCGCTCCGTCAAAAGTCTACAAGTCATCAAGTCGAGGTCGGTATAGTCTAATAGTTCTTCGACCTTATAGACTTGACGACTTTAAGACCTTAAGACTTATGATTTTACGACTTTACGACTTTGGACTTTCAGGTTCCGACGTCATCTCTGTTGTTGTTTCCGCAACTTCCTGGAGTACTTCACTCCCCTCGTCCGCCGGCATGAACTGCTCAACCCTGGTATTTCCGCTATCGACGACAAAGACGCTTCCCTTGGCATCGACGGCTATGCCATAGGGGAAGTTGAACTGCCCTTTGCCGTTCCCAAACCCACCCCATTGGGTGATGAAATTACCTTCTTTGTCGAACTTCTCGACGCGATGATTGCCGGTGTCTGAGACGTAGACATCGCCGGCTCCATCGACCGTTATGCCCCAGGGAGACCGCAACTGACCTGCCTCCTGTGCAAGCGGGCTGCTGGCGTGGCCCGGCTCGGAACTGCCCCCCCACTTGGCCAACAGCTGTGGAAGCACGTTGGTACTGGTATCGAACTTCTGAATCCGGTGATTACCCATGTCGACGACATACACAAATCCATCCGTCTGGTCCACCGCCACGCCGCGCGGAAAGTAGAACTGGCCGTCTCCGTTTCCGAAGCTGCCCCAGGACATGATGAACTCCCCGTTCATATCGAATTTCTGAACACGGAAATTGGCGCTGTCGACCACATAGACATACCCACGCACCCGATCGACCGCGATGCCCCAAGGTGAGTTGAACTGCCCTTCGCCGTTTCCACGCGACCCGAACTTCATGAGATACCCGCCGAGCTTGCCGTCAAATTTCTGGACACGATGATTGTTCGTGTCGACCACCCAGACATCGCCCTTGCCGTCGCAGGCAACGCCGGTAGGGTTATGGAAGTTTCCATTAGACATACCGAAGTTGCCCCAGAGGATGATGAAGTTACCGGCATTGTCGAACTTCTGAACCCGGTTGTTGCCGTTGTCGACCACGAACAGCGATCCCTGTTGATCGACACAGAGCCCGTAGATCGGGGCCATGAACTCGCCGCCATGCAGCAACGATGCGCCACGGCCTGTCCGGCCCCATTCGGACACGCAGAGATACCCCGACGTGTTGACCAAAATTGTGGCGCTCGCAGGGGTGGAGACGTTGCCTCCCACATCCTTAAACCAGACGTAGATCGACTTCTGCCCGTCTCCCGGCGACAAAATATACGGGATCGTCGCGCCGAACTTCGTAGCCGGTATCACATCGACCCATCCCGGCGTCCCCGCCGTGGGAGTCATCGGCGCCTCGGAAACAAAGTAGGCCGCCACTCCGGTATCGACATCGTTCGCTGAAACAGTGGCAATGATTTCCGGCGTATTCGTCATGAAGGCGCCATGATTGATCACGGCGTAAGGATTTTGTGGCGCGGTGATATCGATGAGTACCGGCGTCACCACCACTTCATTCGACAACTCGCTTTCGGCGCCGGACTCAAACACCGCTGACAGGGCATAGTAATAGGGGGTATCGTTCGAGAGACCGGCATGAGCATAGGGATTCGTCACCCCTTCAATTTTCGTCGCCGTCTGGGTCGTGAGCTTCTGAACGGTATTGAAATAGAGGTTATAGGACAGGGCCCCAGGAACCTCCATCCAGCTCAGAAAGGCTTCCGTATCGCCGGCTTTGACCGCCACGCTGCGGGGCGCCGGAGTCTCACTCGGCGCCTGATTGGGCGACGCCTCATCCTTCCCGCGATTGAGTTCTTCCTCCGTCGGCACATACTTGAGAATGCGGCCGTTGCCGCTATCGACCACGTACACCGCGCCTTCTTTATCAACTGCGATCCCATAGGGAAAATTGAGCTGCCCTTCCGACTTGCCACGGTTTCCCCAGGCACAGAGGAATGTCCCGTTGCCGTCGAACTTTTGAATACGGTGGTTGCCGGTATCGACCACATAGACGTTGCCCAGCGCATCGCAGGCAATCCCCCAGGGGGACTTGAATTGGCCTGGTCCTGGTCCGTCGCGACCCCACTTGGTAAGAAAGCTCCCGCGGGCATCGAACTTCTGAATGCGATTGTTGCTTTCATCGGCGACGAAGATATTGCCGACAAAATCGACCGCCACACCGCGGGGAAAAAAGAAGGCGCCGTCGAAGCTCCCGTCACGGCCCCACTTGAGGAGCGACTGCCCGTCCGAGGTGAACTTCTGGATACGCGCATTGCTCGTGTCAGACACGTACAGATTGCCCTCTGCGTCCGTCGCCAATCCCCAGGGCACATCGAACTTGCCCAGATCCGCCCCGCGCCACGCAAATCCAAACTTGCCCCAGGCCTGCATGACATTACCGTTGAGATCGAATTTCTGAATGCGGTTATTGCCGCTGTCGGCAATGTACAGCACGTCGTTCGGCCCGACCGCTAATCCACGCGGATAGTAGAAGCTCCCTTCCTGCGCAGAGGGATCGCCGCCCCATCGTGCGAGAAACTTTCCGGACTTATCGAGCTTCTGAATCGAATGGTTATCGGTATCGGCAATGTAGATATTGCCGTCCTTGTCGAGCGTGATCCCCGTGGGTGAGCTGAACTCCCCGTTGTCCACACCTTCTCCGCCGATGATCATGGCCAACAGATAGGGCGAGGGAATCGCCATGACCTCTTGGGACTCGAGACTCTCCCCCTTCTGCGTCACCACGGTAATGACGTAATGGTAGCAAGTCCCGTTGGCCAGATCGTCATGGAGAAAGGGACTCTGCACGCCTTCCACACAGGTAGCTTTATCTTTTTTCACTCCAATGACGGCTTTAAAATCGTCGGCGGAGGCAATCGGACGCGTAAGATCGGAGAACTTGATCATCACGCCCTTGGTGGTCTGGAAGTAGAGATTGTAGTACATGGCATCCGGAACCGGATCCCACGTGACCGTGACGCGCCCATTACTCGACTTCGCTCGTACGTTTTGAGGCGCTAGCGGGAGTTCATCCTCCTCTGCCACCGAATCGCCGGCACCCCATTCTCCCAGAGCCCCATCGACGGTCAGATGCGTTCGATCACACTGAAACATCTCGTCCAGCAACCAAGCTTTAATCATGTGGTGGTACATCCTGTTACGTAAGCCGCCAAGTTAGAAAATGAGGGGCCTCAAGGACTTGGAATTGGAGGAGAAGTCTAACAAAGGGGCGGAAAGAGAGTCAACGGGGCCCCTCACACTCGTCTTGCTCAAGCAACGCAGGCCCTCAGGATGGCCAGAAAGAGCAGGCAGATTGTTCTTCTTGCTCGCAAAGCCCCCACGATAAAACGGTGGTCGCTCAATGCGCGTAATCGAGAATTACCCAGGCTACCCTTGAACATGAATGAGGAATTAGAAAGAGTCTAGCACTGGAAGTCAGTTCTTATCGAAGCGCGAGGCGCGAGCCTGGAGACTAGCGGCAATCAGAAGGAATTGCCCCCCCTCATTTGGCCCCTACGGTCGCCGACCATGCCGTCCGGTTTTCCAGATAGGCCAATAGATCTCCCACATCCGTCTCCGATAATCCCAGATTGGGCATTGAGACGCCAGGGAACCTCGCCGAGAGTGCAGCGGCGATCGGATCCTGTTTCGCCCGCATCACATTGGGCGCTTGGAGGAACCGCGAAAGCCAGGCTCGCTCCCGGCGCGCTGTCACGCCAGCGAGGTCCGGTCCGATACGATCGCCCTGTCCGATCGTGTGACAGGAGGAACAGGCCTTGACGAAGAGGGCTTGCCCAGGTTGGCTCACATAGGGAATTGCTGTCATATCGGCGTAGGCGCTTCCCAGTGTGTTTCCTTTCTTGGCCCGGAAGGCCGGATCCATATTCAGCATCACCAGGGCCAGCTGTCCCATGTCCTGGAACAAGGAAGTGTGCTCCCACTCGCCGGTCGCGCCGTTCCCCGCTATCGCGCCGTTGCCGTGATCCGTCAAGCCCTTGCCACGCTCTCCGAGCTTGTAGCTCACGAGCGCAATGTCATCCGGCGTTCCCGTCAGAAATAGCCAGCCAGGCCCTGCATGAAAGGCCTGTGCATGCTCCTTCAGTACCGCCGGCGTGTCATGCAACGGATCGAGGGTAATCGAGTACAGAAAGATATCGCGCCCGACGTGGTCACCCAATGCGTGCTGGACCGCCGCCATGCGAGCCGTCACGAGGGGACAGACTTCTTTGCACCCGGCGTACATGAAGTTGATCAGAACGATCTTGTCTTTAATCAAGTCGTCATAGAGATGAACCGTCTGTCCGTCCTGAGTCACGAAGGGCACGTTCGGGATATAGGTCTCGCCCCACGTCGCAGCGGACAGCGGAGCGGCGGTGAGCGAGCCGATCCACGCCCACAGGAGAATCACGCGTACTATGCGGCTCCATCGCCGAGTGCCGGGTTGGCTCATAGCTGATATTCCTTCCTTACGCTCGCGGCCTCGGTCAACCCAAGCCAGGAGACCGCTCTGTGCAAGGCAGCCTCCTGGCATCCGTGCGTGAGATTAACTTCTCTTCTTACCGGATTTTCCGGAACCGCTGCCGCCGGAACTGCCAGACCCTAGCGCAGTTCCAGGATCTATACCGACGTTGGGCCCACCGTTATTCTGCGAGACCATCACCGTATTCCCTAAGGGGTTACCTTCCACCAGGACGTCCGGCGTCATATAGGTGCAGCCGTCCTGTGTGGGGATCGGCGTCGGAATAATGTCCACATGCACGTTCGACGACTTCGGGTTATCCCGATCCGTCAGAATCTGGTAGCGCAGCAACATGGCAAAGTCTTCGTGGACCGTGTTGTGGCAATGGTTCACGTAGGCGCCGCCATATTCCCCGAAGCGCACCTGGAATTTGACCGAGCCGCTGGGGCGAAGCCGCCAGACGTCCTTCCGCACCAGATTTTCCGAGGCAGGAATGGAGTCGTTGCCGCGATTCATGGTCACGCCCTCTTCGAAATGGAGGTGGATCGGATGGTCCCAGCCGCCGCCGCCGTTCTGATAGTTCCAATGCTCGACTTCACCCGGTTTCGGGATTAAGAGCGAGATGCGGTTGGCGTTCATGGAGTGTGCCGATTCCCCGTTGACCTTGATGGTCCAGGGGAAGGAGGTCGCAGTCTCGGGGCAACTAGGATTGCACTGTCCCGTGCGTGGATCCCGAGAATCCCCGCTCCCACTTCTCCCAAACTCGACATGCCGCTCGCGCACCGGCGCCACGATGGGAATCTGCTCGGTCAAGGTCAGGGGCACCTGACTTCGATCCGGGTAGCTCGCGTAATGGAAGTAGCCCGGCACATCCACGCTCTCGACCTGACTGACAACCCGGAACTGCATCACCGGGCCGACAGCCGGGTCCACCAGCGGATCAGCCGACTGAAACTGCGCCAGTGCCTTCGCCAGCGAGAGGGCCTTGTCCGGCTTGCGCCCGTCGGTCTGCTGCAGCAGGTTCACCAAGGTGATCTTGTCGCCAATCTTGAACTTGGAGAAATCCACCACGATGTCGTAGCGCTCCGCGGTGCCCTGTTGATCAAGCTGGGTCAACGTGATCGGACGGACCACGAAGTTGCCGTCGTTGGCGATGAATTGGAAGGGGACGCGGTTGCCATTCTGGTCTGCCAGACACAACTGGATGAACCGCGACATGGAGCCGTTGATGAGGCGGAAGCGATATTTCCTCGGCAAGACCTCCATGTAGGGCTGCCAGGATTGGTTGACGGTCAGCAGATCTCCGACAAACCCGTCGGTGGTGAAGATGTCGAAGTGACATTGCGCGTCCCGATCCGTGCCCAGATCGCTAATGAAGAGATTCACGTCGAAATCGAGATTCCCGTAATCCAGCA
Source organism: Nitrospira sp. (assembly GCA_031421455.1). Lineage (GTDB taxonomy): Bacteria > Nitrospirota > Nitrospiria > Nitrospirales > Nitrospiraceae > Palsa-1315. Next base: position 112 of record JANOOS010000028.1, on the reverse strand, counting down.
GGCTGCCGCTGGGGAGCCGGAGGTTCACTCCGTCGTTCAATGTTTCGTTGCCGCGATCCGGCCCGCTGTAGTAGTTCATCATCGCCGCCATGCCCTTGTAGACATTCTCGGC
>JANOOS010000027.1:0-7814 GCA_031421455.1 Nitrospira sp. | reverse complement strand
CGAAGCAACTGAAAGTCATCGAGGCCTTCCGCAAGTCCGGGAACATGCCCGAGTGGATGATCATGGATGTGATCCCGGTGCTGCCGCCGGAATTGCGTCCGCTTGTGCCGCTGGACGGCGGGCGGTTTGCGACATCAGACTTGAACGATCTGTACCGCCGCGTCATTAATCGGAACAATCGGCTGAAGCGGCTGATTGAACTGAAGGCGCCGGGCGTGATTATCCGAAACGAAATGCGAATGTTGCAGGAAGCGGTCGATGCGCTCTTCGATAACGGACGTCGGGGTCGCGCGATTCGCGGACCCAACAAGCGGCCTCTCAAATCGCTGAGCGATATGCTGAAGGGGAAACAGGGGCGTTTTCGCCAAAACCTGCTCGGTAAACGGGTCGATTACTCGGGCCGAACCGTCATCGTCGTGGGGCCGGAGCTTCGGCTGCACCAATGCGGATTACCCAAGAAGATGGCGCTTGAACTCTTTAAGCCCTTTATCTTCCACAAGCTGGAAGAACGCGGCGCGGCGACCACCATCAAGAGCGCCAAACGATTGGTCGAAAAAGAACGTCCGGAAGTATGGGACGTGCTTGACGAGGTGATTCGCGAACATCCCGTGCTCTTGAACCGTGCGCCGACGTTGCACCGTCTCGGTATCCAGGCATTCGATCCGGTGCTGGTCGAAGGCAAGGCTATCCGGCTGCATCCGTTGGTCTGCGCCGCGTTCAACGCCGACTTCGATGGCGACCAGATGGCGGTCCACGTTCCGCTGTCGGTCGAGGCGCAGGTTGAGGCGCGCGTGTTGCTGATGTCGATCAATAACATTCTCTCGCCTGCTAACGGCAAGCCGATTGCTGTGCCGTCGCAGGACATGGTGCTTGGCTGTTATTGGCTGACCAAGGAACGCGCAGGATGCAAGGGAGAGGGGAAAGTGTTCGGCTCGCCGGACGAAGTGCGCATTGCATACGATTCTCAAGCGTTGGACGTGCATGCTCGGATCAAGGTACGGGTCGAGGGGAGTCTCGTTCAAACCACCGTCGGACGCGTCATCCTGTCCGACGTGCTCCCTCCGGGTTTGCCATTCGACAACGCGAATAAGCTCATGACGAAGAAGGAGATGACCAAGCTCATCGATACCGTCTATCGCCAGTGCGGTCACCGTGAGACCGTCACCTTCCTCGACAAGGTCAAAGACACGGGGTTCGAGTATGCCACGCGTGCCGGTATCTCGATCTGTATCGACAACATGCATATTCCGACCAAGAAGCAAGAATTGCTGGGGAAGGCTCAGCATGAGGTCACGGAGATTGAACGGCAGTATGCCGAGGGGTTGATCACCAACGGCGAACGTTACAACAAGGTGATCGACATCTGGGCTCATGTGACTGAACAGATTGCCACTGAAATGATGAAGGAGTTGGGCGCAGGTGGCGATCCGAACAAGGCTGAGTCCTTCAATCCCATCTTTATGATGGCGGACTCCGGTGCTCGAGGAAGTTCGCAGCAGATCCGCCAATTGGGTGGTATGCGCGGTTTGATGGCGAAGCCGTCCGGTGAAATCATCGAGACGCCGATTACCGCCAACTTCCGCGAAGGGTTAACGGTGTTGCAGTACTTTATTTCGACGCACGGCGCCCGCAAGGGGTTGGCCGACACGGCGTTGAAGACGGCAAACTCCGGCTATCTCACGCGCCGCCTGGTGGATATCGCGCAGGATGTGATTATCAACGAAATCGATTGCGGCACCACCGACGGCATCATTGTGAGCGCATTGGTCGAAGGGGGAGAAATCATTCAGCCGATCGAAGAGCGGGTGTTGGGCCGGTTGGCGGCAGAAGACATTCGCGATCCGGTCACGGGTGAGATCATTGTATCGTTCAATGAGGAGATCGACGAGGAGCGGACCAAGGCGATTGTGGAAGCGGCGGTCGACCATGTCAAGATTCGCTCTGTGCTGACCTGTCAGTCGCGCCGTGGGGTCTGCCGATCCTGTTACGGGCGTGATTTGGCCCGCGGGCGGTTGGTCGAAAAGGGCGAGCCCGTCGGCGTGATTGCGGCGCAGTCGATCGGTGAGCCGGGAACACAGCTGACCATGCGTACCTTCCACATCGGTGGAACGGCAAGCAAGGTGGTCGAGCAGACGGTGACCGAGTCCAAACATGCCGGGACCATCAAGTTCATGAGCTTCGATGCCAAGAAGAATGCGGACTTCCCTAACCCAGGAATTGCAGTCAGGAATAAAGGTGGTGAATGGGTCGTCATGAATCGGAACGCCAAGATTGCCATTGTCGATGAGACGGGGCGTGAGCGCGAGAAGTACGGGGTCGTCTACGGTGCCAAGATCAAGATCGAAAATGGCGGTCGTGTTGCGGTGGGCCAGAAATTGGTTGAGTGGGATCCGTACTCACTGACCATCCTCACGGAAGTCGGCGGCAAGGTGGCCTATGGAGACATCGTCGAAGGCGTCTCTATGAAGGAAGAGTTCGATGAAGTCACCGGCCTCTCCCGTAAGGTCATCGTTGAGCATAGTGGCGCGACGTTGCGTCCACGTGTGTCGATCAAGGATGATGGTGGGAAGACCGCCAAGGTTGCAGCGGCAGCAAACGTGGCTCGCTATCTGCTCCCGGTCGGCGCGCATCTCTTTGTCGAAAAAGGGGCGGTGGTCACTCCCGGCGATGTGTTAGCCAAGATTCCGCGGGAGACGACCAAGACAAAAGATATCACCGGCGGTCTGCCTCGCGTGGCCGAGTTGTTTGAAGCCAGAAAGCCGAAGGAGACGGCGGTTATCAGCGAGATCGATGGCGAAGTGTCGTACGATGGTTTTGTGAAGGGTATGCGAAAAGTACTAGTCAATAATAAGATGGGTGATGTGAAGGAATACTTCATACCCAAAGGCAAACACGTCAACGTGCATGAGGGTGATTGGGTGAGGGCCGGTGAGCCGTTGATGGATGGATCGGCTAATCCGCACGACATTCTCGATGTGCTGGGGCCGAACGAGTTGCAGAAGTATCTTGTCGACGAAGTGCAGGATGTGTATCGGCTGCAAGGCGTGACGATCAACGATAAGCATATCGAGATCATTGTGCGGCAGATGCTGCGCAAGGTCAGAATCGAAGACCCCGGCGATACGGAGTTCTTGCCGGGCAGTCAGGTCAGCAAGATGTTATTCGACGAAGAGAATGAGCGAGTGCTGGCGAAGGGTGGACAGCCTGGTCTTGGGAAGCCGGTATTGCTGGGCATTACCAAGGCGGCATTGACGACCGATAGCTTCATCTCGGCAGCCTCATTCCAGGAGACCACGCGCGTTTTGACGGAAGCCGCCATCAACGGGCGTGTCGATAACCTGTTGGGCCTGAAGGAAAACGTCATTGTCGGTCGTTTGATTCCAGCCGGAACCGGCTTCGAAGAATATCGGGACACCTTTGTCATTAGCCCCAAGCCTGAGCCAGTGATTGTTGGTCAGGGAGATGCTGCGGCGCTTGCGCACGAAGGCGCAGCGACGGGATCGGCAGAGCCTGCTCGCTCATGATGGCAGGTGGTCTTGGAGAGGCTTGACACGGCAAGCAATGGTCACTACAATCCACCGGCTCAGCCCTTGAAGAGTTGAGATGGAAAATGGTCAAACTGTGTTGAAGATGAGAGTGATGTACTAATGCCGACTATCAATCAGTTAGTCAGAAAAGGCCGCCAGCAGGCGCATGCGAAGACCAAGAGTCCCGCACTTAAGTCCTGCCCGCAGAAGCGCGGCGTCTGTCTTCGTGTCTATACCTCGACGCCAAAGAAACCGAACTCGGCATTGCGTAAAGTTGCGCGTGTCCGGTTGACGAACGGGATGGAGGTCACGACCTACATCCCCGGTGTCGGACACAACCTTCAAGAACATTCCATCGTGCTTGTGCGCGGTGGCCGAGTGAAGGACTTGCCGGGTGTGCGTTACCACATCGTCAGAGGTGCGCTTGATGCCGTCGGTGTGGCGGATAGAAAACAGAGCCGTTCGAAGTATGGAGCGAAGCGTCCCAAGTAAGACGATTATCACAGTTTGGTAACAGAGAGTGAATGACACATGCCAAGGACTAGATTTTTAGACCACCGAGATCCTCTTCCTGATGTGCGGTATCGGGACAAGCTCGTCGGGAAATTTTTGAATATCCTGATGTCGGGTGGAAAGAAGAGCACGGCCGAGCGCATTTGCTACGGAGCCTTCGACGTTATTCAGGAGAAGACCGGCAACGATCCGCTCAAAGTGTTTCGGGCGGCGCTCGATAACGTGAAGCCGGTCGTTGAGGTGAAGTCCCGACGAGTGGGCGGCGCTTCTTATCAAGTGCCGGTTGAAATTCGTCCGGCTCGCCGGATGTCGTTGGCGCTTCGATGGTTGGCGGAGTATTCGCGGACCCGCGGCGGCAAGAGCATGCGAGAGAAGCTCGCGGCTGAATTGTTGGACGCATCGAACAATACGGGGGCGGCGGTTAAGAAGCGGGAAGACGTGCATCGGATGGCGGAGGCCAACAAGGCGTTCGCGCACTATCGCTGGTAGCGTCGTTCTGTGCTGCAGCTGAGCTGTGCTGCGATCCGCTCATGCGGGTGTTTGCGAATCGCAGCGTTTCACCGGCTCGGGTTGCGGCATATATTTTTTAGGGGAAGTACGTGGCGCGTCAATCACCGTTAGAACAGACTCGGAATATCGGCATCATGGCTCACATTGATGCCGGTAAGACGACAACCACTGAGCGTATCCTCTTCTACACCGGGATCTCGCACAAGATGGGTGAGGTGCATGAAGGTGCGGCGACGATGGATTGGATGGAGCAGGAGAGGGAGCGCGGCATCACGATTACGGCTGCTGCGACAACCTGTTTCTGGCGAGAGCATCGCATCAATATCATCGATACTCCGGGGCACGTCGATTTTACGATTGAGGTCGAGCGCTCACTTCGGGTGCTTGATGGAGCTGTCGCCGTGTTTGACTCAGTGCAGGGGGTTGAGCCGCAGTCTGAGACAGTGTGGCGGCAGGCGGATAAGTATAATGTGCCGAGGATCGCGTTCATGAATAAGATGGACCGGATCGGCGCAGATTTCTATGTCAGCGTCCAGACGATGATCGATCGGCTGGGGGCGAACCCCGTTCCAATTCAGATTCCTATCGGTCGAGAGTCTGAATATAAAGGGTCGATCGATCTTGTGACCATGAAGGCCTATGTGTATGACGACGAGACCCTCGGCGCCAAGTATGTCGTCAAGGAGATTCCTCCTGATCTACTCGACCGAGCCAAGGAATACCGCAGTAAAATGGTGGATGCGGTTGCTGAATTCGACGAAAAGGCAATGGAGAAGTATCTCAATGGCCAGCCTTTGACGGAAGAGGAGATCCGCCGAGCCATTCGAGGTGGCGTGATTTCGATGAAGATGACTCCTATTCTGTGCGGGTCGGCTTTCAAGAATAAGGGTGTGCAGCAGCTATTGGATGGGGTTGTGGATTTTCTTCCGTCCCCACTTGATGTCGAATCGGTCACCGGGATTGATCCGAATACCGAACAGGAAGTGAAGCGGCGCCCATCGGATAGTGAACCATTCGCGGCCTTAGCGTTTAAGATCATGACGGATCCGTTTGCCGGTCAGCTCACCTTTCTACGGGTGTACTCCGGCACGTTGAAAACCGGAACGTTCGTTTCGAATGTGACGAAGGGGACGAGGGATCGTGTCGGGCGTCTGCTGAAGATGCATGCGAATAAGCGGGAAGACATCGATGTGGCCTATGCGGGCGATATCGTTGCGGCCGTTGGACTAAAGGGAGCGACGACCGGAGATACGCTGGCGGACGAAAAACAGCCAGTCCTGCTCGAGGTCATGAAGTTTCCTGAGCCGGTTATCGCCATGGCGATCGAGCCGAAAACCAAGCAAGACCAAGAGAAGATGGGTTTCGCGCTCCAGAAGCTGGCGCAAGAAGATCCATCGTTCCGGGTGAAGACGGATGAAGAGACCGCGCAGACGATCATTGCCGGGATGGGAGAGTTGCATCTGGAAATCATCGTCGATCGCATGCTGCGTGAATTCAAGGTGGAGGCCAATGTCGGAAAGCCGGAGGTGGCCTTTCGGGAAACGATCCGTAAGAAAGCTGAAGCTGAGTCGAAATATATTAAGCAGACCGGTGGGCGTGGCCAGTATGGGCATGTCGTGTTGACGGTCGAACCGACTGAATCAGGCAAAGGCTTGGAGTTTATCAATAAGACTGTCGGCGGTTCTATCCCAAAAGAATTCATCCCGGCAATCGAAAAGGGTGTGAAGGAACGGCTTGATTCCGGTGTGATCGCCGGCTATCCGCTTCGTGATGTGCGGGTCACAGTCATTGACGGGTCGTTTCATGACGTCGATTCCAATGAAATGGCGTTTAAAATCGCCGGTTCGATGGCATTTCTCGACGCCTGCAAGAGAGCCGACCCGGTGTTGCTTGAGCCGATCATGAAGGTGGAAGTTGTGGTTCCTCAGGATTTTATGGGCGATGTGATCGGCAATTTGAATGGTCGTCGAGGCAAGATCCTGGGCATGAAGGCGCGGGCGGCTGCGCAGACCATCGATGCATCGGTACCGCTCAGTGAAATGTTCGGCTATGCGACCGATCTTCGGTCTCGAACGCAGGGCCGGGCCACCTACAGTATGGAGTTCGACCGATATGAGCCGGTACCGCGGCAGATTTCAGAGACTATCATTGCCAAGTATCGGGGTGAGTAGTCGAATCGATTCTTGAGTGAGGACGAAAGGGAGTAAGGCATGGCGAAGGCGAAATATGAGCGGCGGAAGCCGCACGTGAATGTCGGGACGATCGGGCACGTGGACCATGGCAAGACGACGTTGACCGCGGCCTTGACCAAGGTCAGCGCCGATCAGGGCATGGCGAAGTTCATCTCCTATGACGAAGTGGCGAAGGCGAGCGAGAGCCAGGGCCGGCGCGATGCCACCAAAATTATGACGATTGCCATCAGTCACGTGGAATACGAAACGGTCAACCGCCACTATGCCCACGTGGATTGCCCAGGCCACGCCGATTACGTGAAGAACATGATCACCGGCGCCGCGCAGATGGATGGCGCCATCCTGGTGGTGAGTGCCGCGGACGGCCCCATGCCCCAGACGCGCGAGCATATCCTCTTGGCGCGGCAGGTGGGCGTGCCCTACATCGTCGTGTTCCTGAACAAGGCCGATAAGATCGACGACAAGGAGCTCTTGGAGCTGGTCGAGCTCGAAGTGCGCGAGTTGCTCACGAAGTACGGCTTCCCGGGCGAGAAGACCCCCATCATTCACGGCTCGGCCTTGAAGGCGATGGAAGGGGATCAGGGGCCGCTCGGCGTGCCGTCTATTCTGAAACTCTTGGAAGCGGTCGATACCTACATTCCGACGCCGCAACGCCCGATCGATAAGCCGTTCCTGATGCCGATTGAAGACGTGTTCACGATCAGCGGACGCGGGACCGTGGTGACGGGGCGTATCGAACGAGGCATCGTCAAGGTGGGGGATGAAATCGAGATCGTGGGGCTCCGGCCCAACCAGGTCACGATTGTGACCGGGGTCGAGATGTTCCGCAAGGTGCTCGATGAGGGGCAGGCGGGGGACAACGTCGGGGTGCTGCTGCGCGGGACGAAGAAAGAAGACGTGGAGCGAGGGATGGTGTTGTCGAAGCCGAAGAGCATCACGCCGCATACGAAGTTCAAGGCGGAGATCTATGTGTTGGCGAAGGAAGAAGGGGGGCGGCATACGCCGTTCTTCAACGGGTATCGGCCGCAGTTCTATTTCCGGACGACGGACGTGACGGGGATTATGACGTTGA
>JANOOS010000026.1:0-2061 GCA_031421455.1 Nitrospira sp. | reverse complement strand
GGGTAGGGGCGCACCATCGTGGCCCAATTGGCGGAGAAAAAATGCCGGACGAGAAAGGCTTTCTCTTCCGGATGGAGGTCCGCCGCCGGGCGCTGCGCATATTCCAGAAAGAGGTCGCGCACCGTCCCTGATCCGATTTCTTGCAGCTGTCGCAGGAGCGAAGGGGTAAAGTTGAAGGTGGCTTTGATCTCAGGACACTTCTCCAGCCCATAAGCCATATCATAGTAGGCTTTGGTGGCATGGAGGCGCACCCAGGGCATACTGGCAGACCCCGCGACCGGGTCCGTGTAATAGGGCTGATGCATGTGCCAGAGAAAACAGATGTGGGCAGTCTTCATAATCGAATGCTTTAGCAGAAGGCTGAAAAAGTCCGCCAGCTGCGTTCTCGGTTCATCGAAATCCTCAACGTACCCCCGAGGGTACGCTTCCGGTTTCGATTCGCCTGCGGCCTTGCTGGACAGCCTTTTTGAGCCTCCTGCGGGATAGTTTTTCTGGTGGTCACATCACCTATGCGGATTATCGAAGTATTCGCATGGCTTTGTAGTCTTTCAGCAATCTGTCAGATATAAGTATGGCATAGGGTCGGAAATGGAGCGAGAGGAAATTGATGCGTGACGTCGCCCGGCAAGGTGTGATGGTTCAAGTGTTCTGGTACTGGCTACCGGTAGCGCTGTATGCCGGAACGATTTTTTACTTGTCGTCCCAGTCGCACCCGGAAGAGCAACTGCCACCTCTCTTGTTCGAAGAAGTCAGCGACAAAGTCTTGCATGCAGTGGAGTATGCCGTGCTTGGAGGACTCTGCTACCGGGCCTTCCGTTGGGGTGTGAGCGGGCAAGTCGCGTCGCAGGCGCTCCTCTTCGCCATCGTCACGGCGTCGCTCTATGGGATGACGGATGAAGGACATCAATTCTTTGTCCCATTCCGCGAGTCGAGCTGGCTGGATTGGCTGGCCGATACGACTGGCGCAGTCATCGGAGCGTTGAGTTGGCGGTCCATCAGGCCGGGATGATAAACCACGGGACGGGTGAGAAGGCTATCCCTGCCAGATAAATGAACCCAACCAAATAGACCAGATACACCATCCGCGGGCCACAACCGACCATTATGCAAGACACACCACGCTTGATCCCTCTGCCGCTCTACACGCAAGTGCTCATTGCCGTGGCCTGTGGCGCGTCGCTGGGAGTGGTCTTTGGTCAAGAGCCCTATCTGGGTGGCCTGCGCAACGAGCATCTGGGCTGGCTCGGCCTACTGCTCGTCACGCTGCTCAAGACCCTCGCCATCCCGCTCATCTTCTTTGCGATTCTGGATGCACTCATCCGCACCAGCCTCCCGCTACGTCAGGGGACCAAGCTGCTCCTCATCTGCCTCATCAACGTCTCCGTAGCCATGACAATTGGCCTCGTGATCATGAATACCTGGCAGCCGGGTCTCGCCTGGTTGGGCCACGTCGACGAATTGCTGAACGTCGTGCCAAGCTCCAAGCCATCGGCGGGCGCCACCGCAACAGTGCAGACCGGGGCACAGAGTCCGATCGAATACCTCGCGTCCTATATTCCCCGCACCATCATGGCGCCATTTTCAAGCGGCAACATCATTGGAGTCGTCCTCCTTGCCCTGTGCATCGGCGCCACCCTTCGCCGTTTGCATGGCAAGACAGACCAGGGTCGTGGAGTCGTTCATACCCTCGTGCGGGTCATTGAGCGCATTTATTCGTGGCTCGTGCAAATGCTCGGATGGATCATTCTCGCAGTACCGCTCGCCGTCTTCGGCGTCGTCGCCCAGGTCGTCGGCAAGGCGGGCATCGGCGTCTTCGTCGTCCTCTGGATCTTCCTCGTCACCATGCTCGTCGGACTCGCCATCCACTCGCTTGGCTACTACCCGCTCGTCGCCTGGCTGATAGGGAAGAAGTCGCCGAAAGTCTATCTGGGACAGGGAGCCGACGCGATCATGACCGCCATGTCGTGCAATAGCAGCCTTGCTGCCGTGCCGGTTACTCTCCGATGCCTCGATCGTATGCAAGTCTCGCCTCAATCGGCACGCCTGGCGGCCTGTGTCGGC